>CAZTXK010000005.1:0-17864 GCA_964617275.1 uncultured Dactylococcopsis sp.
TAAGAAAATCGTAAATAGTGCATTAACTGGGAGGTAAGGTGAGAATTTAAGCCTAAACGCTCGTGAAAATCAGCCAAATTTCTATAATTTCCATAATCATAGCGGTTTTGAATTACCCTCTCTGCTAAGGCGTGATCAAAAAAGGGCAGACGGACTAACTCTTCGGCGGTGGCGGTATTCGGATTAAGCGATTGGGGGGCGATTTCTGGATCATGATCGATAAAATCAAAGCTGAGAATGGGCGCAAAAGGTTCTAGACGTTGTACAGGAATCTTTAAGGCGGCGGCAATATCTTCTAGGGAGTAAAATTGGAGCCCTGTCGCCGTTAAGGCAGTGAGGGTTTGGGCTTGACGAATGGAAAACCCGGGGAGACGCAACCAATCATCAACCGTGGCGGAATTCACCTCAATGGTAATATTAAGAGACTGCGCGATCGCGACTTCCTCTAAAGACTGAAAGCGATAATAGGGATTATTACGAATTTTTTGACGCAGGGAGAATTTACGAAGATAGCCAGCCATAGCCTACTTAGAAATTTTTGCCATCAGTTGACGACGCTGTTGTTCAAACTCATATTCTGAGAGTAACCCATCAGCCCGTAATTGATCCAACTTGCGAATTGCCTCGGTGGTTTCGGCAACTAATTGGGGATTACTCGGGGATTCACCGCTAAAGCGCCCTTGAAATTCCGTTTCCGACTGCAAAAAATACCAAATGGCTTCAAAACCGCTTGCCACTTGAGCAACCCCCAAATAAGACAAAATCCAGAAATCATTGAAAGGGGGTGGGGTTAAGGTGATCGAGATGAACAAATAAACCAATCCCCAGCGATATTGACCTAAATAAAACTTATGAAAACCAGTAATGGGAGTTATTGACCCCACTAGGGCTAAAATCACCGCCAATTTTTGACTTTTCTCTTCACCGAAAAACATTCCTGAGGTTGTCGTCATCTTTTCCTAATTTAATGATACGGCAAACCGAATTGTCTGCTGAGTTTTATTTCCCTTAAAATTGGAAGTAGGGAATAGAATTACAATATAATAAGCTCGTTATGGGAATTTTTGATTCAGAAGTTGTCCAACAAGAGGCGAAACAGCTATTTGAAGACTATCAGTCTTTAATGGAACTCGGTAGCAACTATGGTAAGTTTGACTACGAGGGTAAAAAAATCTATATCGAGCGCATGGAGGAGCTTCTAGAGCGATATAAGATTTTCATGAAACGCTTTGAACTCTCAGAAGACTTCATGGCGCAAATGACCGTAGAGCAGCTCAAAAATCAACTCGGACAGTTTGGCATGACTCCCCAGCAAATGTTTGACCAAATGCACCAAACCCTCGAAAGAATGAAAAAAGAACTCCATTCTTAGCGGTTTATTCCGGTTGAGGGCGTTGATACTGACTGGGATTCCGAAACTGTTGCACAGGTTCATTGGCGAGGGCTCTCTTCATAAATTTTCGCCATACTGGGGCGGCATACTGACCCCCTGTTGCGTTTCCGGGAAGGGGGCGGTTATCATCATTGCCGATCCAAACTGCTGTTGCCATTTGTGGCACATAACCGACAAACCACACATCTTTGGCAGCATCTGTCGTCCCTGTTTTCCCAGCAGCCGGGCGATCAATTTGCGCTTTCGTTCCAGTTCCGGAATTAATTACGTTTTGTAGAACATTATTGAGAGAGGCAACCGCCCACTGATCTAAAACCAGTTTAGGTTCAGGTCGATTATCCAATAAAACATTTCCCTCACTGTCAGTGACACGAACAATGAAGGTGGGGTCAGAATGCCAGCCATTATTGGCAAAGGTAGCGTAAGCCCCTGCCATTTCTAAGGGAGTCATCCCAATTGAACCAAGGGGAAGAGAAGTAACTGGCTGTAAGGGGCTTTCAACGCCTAAATCTCGCAAAACAGAAATGACATTATCTAAGCCTACCTGTTGACCGAGTTTAACCGCAGGAATATTTCGAGAGTTGGTAAGAGCTTTCCGCAAGCTAATGGTTCCCGAAAATCCCCCACCATAGTTTTTAGGGCGATAATAGTCAGAACCATCGCGATATTTTACAGGCGTATCACTAATCATGGAATCTGGAGTATAGTTGCCACTGGCAAAGGCTGTATAGTAAACAAACGGCTTAAATGCCGAACCGGGTTGGCGACGGGATTGCAAAGCGCGATTAAACTGACTCTGATCATAATCGACGGTTCCCACCATTGCTTTGACAAAATGGGTGCGAGGATCAACAGCAACAATCGCTACCTGATCGGCTCTTTGTCCGCGATTAATCAAGTTTTGATGCGCTTCCTTTACAGTTTCTTTTGCCATCTGTTGGAAAAAGAGGTCAATACTGGTTTGGACTCGTAATCCCCCTTCTAAAAGAGCTTCTTGCCCAAATTTGTCTCTTAACTCCGCTCTCACAGCCTGGGTGACTGCCGGTAGCTTACTTTGTTGCCAAGCGGTCGGCTTACCAACTAAAAGAGGCTCCTTAATGAGTTGATCAGCAGTTGGAGAAGTAATCCAACCTAACTCTTCCATTCGATTGATAACAACGGCTTGTCGTGCCTTGGTGTCAGAATAATCCACAAAGGGGCTATATTGCTCAGGGGCTTGGATTAACCCTGCCATCATTGTGGCTTCGGCTAAGTTGAGTTCTGAGGCTGACTTCTGGAAATAACTTTGGGAAGCGGTTTCTACACCGTAATTATTATGTCCCCAATAAATGGTATTGAGGTACATTTCTAAAATTTCATCTTTGCTGAAGACTTGTTCGACTTGAATGGCTAAAACGGCTTCGGCAAGTTTACGGCTAAAAGAGCGTTCTGGCGAGAGAAACACATTTTTCACCAACTGCATGGTGATGGTTGATCCCCCTTCTTTGATCTCCCCACTTTGCCAATTTGCCACAAACGCCCGAGCGATACTTTGAATATTAATCCCCTGATGCTCATAAAAATTGCTATCTTCAATGGCGAGAACTGCTTGTTTTAATTCTGGGGAAATTTCATCAAGTTCCACTACTTCGCGATTGGCTTCACCATGAAGTCGCGTTAAAAGGCGACCTTTGATATCGTAGATATAGCTGGTTTCTGTGGGAGAATAACTTTGTAGGAGTCTCACATCAGGAAGATTGCGAAAACTTAAAGCAAGTCCCACTAAGCCGCCTGTCACGACTGAACCAGTAAGGACGCTTACGCCAATAACGGTCAAGGTGGCAAATTTCCCAACGCCTTGGACAAACTGAATTGCGTTTTGCTTCAGCGATTGGGGCTGGCTTTGGTCTTGCCGAATAGTTGGATTCGACACGGTTTTTCTAATTCCTCTCACTTGTAGTGAACATTCGTAACTTTTTTTGATTTTGACATTAAGGTTAGGTTTTTGGCTACAATTTTCCCGAAAAGTACGTAAATTATTGATAAACCTTAAGAATAAAAGATTCTTTCAAGAGTCTTATTTGCAATTAGGAATAGATTTTAAAGATTACTAAGATCATGGAAGCAGATATTAAAACGATTCCCCTAGCTCGCCTGTCTTCAGGGGAGGATCTAGCCTTACAAGTTTATCAATTTTCAGGGAATCAATCTGGAAAAAAAGTTTACCTCCAAGCGAATTTACATGGGGCGGAAATTGTTGGCAATGTTGTTATTGGGCAGTTAATGACTTGGTTGCGTTCCTTAACAAGGGAGCAATTATGCGGAGAGATTTGGTTAGTTCCGGGTTGTAATCCTTTGGGAATGAATCAGCGATCGCATTTTTTTAGTTCCGGTCGCTATAATCCCTATGATGGCAAAGATTGGAATCGCATTTTTGGAGAACATGAAGACGGGGAGCGCGATCGCGCTAAGTTTGCCCAACAACACCTCAATAGCTCTCAAGATACCATTTATCGCGCCTATTTAGACCAGCTTCAATCTCAGCTAGACAACGCCCAATCATTTCAATCTTCTGGGGTTTCCTATGCAGTCAAATATGGCAACATTCTACAATCTTTATGCTTAGATGCAGATATTGTCATTGATATTCATAGTTCCAGTAATGAAGGGATTGACTATTTATTCACTTTCCCGAAGCAAGATGACAGTGCAAAAGCCTTTCTGCTGGATGTGGGGTTAGTGGTTAAACAGCCAGAGGGTTACACCTTTGATGAGGCGTTTATCAAGCCTTGGCTTTCTCTAGAAGAAACTTTTGCCAAACTCGGTCGTTCTCTTAATTTTAATTTGGAATCATGGACTTTAGAATTAGGAAGTGGCATGACAGCAAACCCTCAGTCAGTAGAAAAAGGGGTAACAGGAATTAAAAATTATTTAGCTCAACAAGGGGTGGTGAATATTTCCGATTTTCCTTTACCCGAAACCAAGGATCATTATATTTATTTAGCTGAGAAAAGTCAATTGAAAAAATATTATGCGCCAACAGGTGGCATCGTTGAAACGTATCCTGATCTTAAAAGCACTGTTCAAGTCGGAGAGTCTCTCTATCAGATTTTAGAATTGAATAAACAACAGCAATTACCTAACCTTATAACCGTAACGGCTGAGAGGTCTGGTTTTATTTTTGATGTGGGGACAAATCAAGCTGTGAATGAAGGAGAATATGTTTTATCAGTATTAGAAACAGGAGAAACTCATGACTCATGAAATTGGACAAATTCCCGTTGCACCCCCTAATTTTAAGTCGGGATTTATTGGCATTATTGGGCGGCCGAATGTGGGCAAATCAACCTTAATGAATCAATTTATCGGGGAAAAAGTCGCGATTACCTCCCCTATTGCCCAAACCACTCGCAATCGTCTTCGGGGCATTTTAACCACAGAAACCGCACAATTCATTTTTGTGGATACCCCCGGGATTCATAAGCCCCATCATGAGTTAGGAAAAGTCATTGTTAAAAATGCTCAAAGCACTATTGATGCTGTGGATGTGGTGCTATTTGTAGTGGATGCGTCTGGTATGGCTGGAGGCGGTGATCGCTATATTTTAGAACTCTTAAAAAAGACCAATATTCCTGTAATTGTTGCAGGGAATAAAGTCGATTTAGTTTCTGAGGAAAAAAGAGAAAAATATCGCAAAAGTTATCAAGAGCTTCTTTCGGGATATAACTGGAACTATCACGAAATTTCTGCTCTTAATGGTATCGGGTTAGAGGAATTACAAGCTGATTTAATGGCTCATTTAGAATTGGGTCCCTACTATTATCCTCCTGATTTAGTGAGTGATCAACCCGAGCGGTTAATTATGGCTGAGTTAATTCGGGAACAAATTTTACGCCATACGAGAGAAGAAGTTCCTCATTCTGTTGCGATTGTGATTGATCGGATTGAGGAAGAAAATGATTTAACCACAATTTTGGCGACGATTAATGTCGAACGCACGTCCCAAAAGGGAATTTTAATTGGCAAAAAAGGAGCGATGCTCAAACAAATTGGCACCGCTGCCCGTGCGGAAATGCAAAAACTGATTGCAGGAAAAGTTTACCTAGAATTATTTGTGAGAGTTCAAAATAAATGGCGAGAGTCAGCAAGACAAGTGGCTGACTTTGGCTATTTTCAAGAAGATTGAATATTGGTCATTTGTTATTGGTCTTTTGTCCTTCGTTATACCATTTTGATCAATTAGCACTATACACCAATTCCTTAAGCCCCCTTACAAAGGGGGTTGGGGGATTTAGTAGGGGAAGCTGATAACCAATAACTAATAATCCTCAGACAGTCGTAAGCGCACCGATTCACTGTGAGAATGTAATCCCTCAGCAGCGGCTAAGGTTTGAATCGCTTTTGAGACTTTTTCTAATCCTGTGTGAGAATAGGAAATTAAACTAGAATGTTTCATAAAGGTTTCTACCCCCAGTGCCGAGGCATAACGAGCCGCGCCAGAGGTAGGAAGGGTATGATTGGGCCCGGCTAGATAATCTCCCACCGCTTCTGGGGTGGCATGACCCAAGAAAATTGCGCCCGCGTGTCGAATTAGCCGTAATAATTCCCAAGGGTCTTCTACTTCTAATTCTAAGTGTTCGGGAGCAAAGAGATTAGATAGTTCTGTTGCTTCGATCAGCGAATTAACGACAACAATCACCCCATAATTCGCGATCGCCTTTTCGGTGAGGGTGCGACGGGGATGCTCTTTTAACTGCTGTTCCACCTCTTTTTGCACGTTTTCGGCGAGAGTTTCATCGGTGGTTAATAAAATTGCCGCCGCCATGGGATCATGTTCCGCTTGGGCCAACAGATCGGTGGCAACATAAGTGGGATTAGCTTGGTGATCGGCAATAATTAGCACTTCTGAGGGGCCGGCGAGAGAATCAATGCCTACTGTGCCATAGACTAATTTTTTGGCAAGGGTGACATAAAGATTGCCCGGTCCAGTAATGACATCGACTTGGGGGATGGTTTGGGTGCCATAAGCTAACGCCGCGATCGCGTGAGCCCCTCCTACTCGATAAATTTCTTCCACTCCTGCCTCTTGGGCTGCTACTAAGACGGCGGAATTAACTTTCCCATCTTGCCTCGGGGGAGTCATCATGACTCGCCTTTCTACCCCAGCAACTTTTGCCGGAATGGCATTCATTAACACGGTACTGGGATAAGCCGCCCTTCCTCCCGGAACATATAAGCCAGCGCAATCCACCGCATTGTAGCGTTTTCCTAAGACTGTTTCATTGTCTCCAAACTGAACCCAAGATTGGGGCTTCCGTTGCTGATGAAACGCCTCAATTTGACGACTGGCAAGGGCGATGGCATCAATGAGTTCTTTAGAAACTTGTTGATAAGCAGCATCAAGTTCTGACCCATTGACCCGTAGTTTATCTGCCGTAAGGGTCAGTTTGTCAAACTTCTCAGTATAGTCGAGAAGTGCTTGATCCCCTTGGGTTTTTACAGTTGATAAAATCTCTCGCACCGCCTCCTCTTGCCCAACCACTTGTTGATCGTGAGTGCGACGAGAAATTCTTTGTAGTTCGGTTGTTGCTTCCGCGACTTGATTGATAATCCGCAACATGGAGTCAAAATACCCCTCTAAGCGACTACCTCGTTCATCGTTCGACCCTGAGTTAGGGGCTGGGAAAACGGATGAAACGATGGTATGGTTTTAACTGCCCAGCTTTTCTCTTCTAGCTTAACCTGAATTTTAAGGAACTTCCGTTTCCAAAATGAAAAACAGATGTTATATTCAATCTTAGGGAAGTAATCTTATAAAATTTAATTTTTAATTTCTGGCAAATTTGCTGACTTAAGTGTTAGAATTGGAGTTCCGACATCTGAATAGTTAGGTGGCGGGATTAAATTAGTCGTTAACTTTATTATTCTTTGAAGGATAACCGTGGCCAATATTAAATCCGCAAAGAAGCGTATCCAAGTCGCAGAACGCAATCGTCTGCAAAATCGCTCCTACCAATCGGCGGTCAAAACGCTGATGAAAAAATACTTTGCAGCAGTGAATGAGTACGCCTCTGAACCGACTCCCGAAAAAGAGCAAGTTGTCAAGAGTGCCATGTCCGCTGCTTATAGCAAAATTGATAAAGCCGTGAAGGTAAAAGCTCTCCATCGCAATAATGGAGCCAGAAAAAAAGCGCGTTTAGCCAAAGCTCTTCAAGCCGTCAGTTCTCAGTAAGTTCCCTCTTCCCAAGAGGGAGCAAGTAGAAATGAGGGCGATCTAGCTAGAAAAAAAACAGTAGCAGGGATTGGTAATGCAGCTAATTGATACCCATGTTCACATCAACTTTGATGTTTTTCAAGCCGATTTAGAGGCTTTGAAAGCGCGTTGGGAAGAACAAGGGGTGGTGCAGCTGGTGCATTCTTGTGTTGAGCCACAGGAATTTAACCAAATTAGCGCGATCGCGGATCAGTTTCGGGAGGTCTCCTTTGCGGTCGGCTTGCACCCCTTAGAAGCCCAAAAATGGACAACCCAACTCGGTCAAGAGATCGAAACCCGAGCCAATTCTGATTCCCGAGTGGTTGCCATTGGGGAAACCGGATTGGACTTTTATAAAGCAGAGAATCAAGAGCAACAGAAAACTGCTTTCTGGGAACAACTCGCGATCGCGCAACGACTCAACAAGCCCGTAATTATTCATTGTCGAGACGCAACGGAGGACTTAGTCGAGCTGATTAATCAATTCCAACAAGAGAACGGCTCAGTTCCAGGGGTAATGCACTGTTGGGCTGGAGATCCCGATCAAACCCGTGCTTGCTTGGATTTAGGTTTCTACATCAGCTTTAGTGGAATTGTCACCTTTAAAAATGCTAAATCAATTCAAGAATCGGCAAAAATTGTGCCAGATGATCGCCTATTAGTCGAAACGGACTGTCCTTTCCTTGCCCCCGTTCCCAATCGAGGAAAAAGAAATGAACCGAGCTATGTGCGCTATGTTGCTGAAACCGTGGCTAGCCTTAGAAACACCCCCTTAGAAACCCTTGCTGAAACCACCACCAAGAATGCTCGTCAATTGTTTTCCCTACCGACAATTGCTTAACCTGTAGTAGCCTAGCTCCTAACCTCTCTACAGGGTTCATTGCCCTTGCCAACGTCAAGATTTTAAAGATTAATTAATGAGTAATTTATCCACAACCCTCCTACCCGACTTAATCGAGATTCAACGCTCCAGTTTCCGTTGGTTTTTAGAACAAGGACTCATTGAAGAACTGGAAAGTTTTTCTCCCATTTCCGACTATACCGGAAAATTAGAACTGCGTTTTATCGCCGAGAATTTTAAGCTCAAACCGCCCAAATACGATGTTGATGAAGCAAAACGGCGGGATAGCAGCTACTCGGTGCAAATGTATGTTCCCACTCGTCTCATTTTTAAGGAAACGGGGGAAATTAAAGAGCAAGAAGTCTTTATTGGGGAACTTCCTCTGATGACGGAACGGGGAACCTTTATCATTAATGGGGCAGAACGAGTGATTGTTAATCAAATCGTTCGTTCTCCGGGGGTTTATTATAAGCCCGAAACCGATAAAAATAACCGTCGGACTTATTCAGCTTCTCTCATTCCCAATCGGGGGGCTTGGCTAAAATTTGAAACCGATAAAAATGATTTAGTCTGGGTTCGCATTGACAAAACTCGTAAACTCAGCGCCCAAGTGCTCCTTAAAGCCATTGGCTTACAAGATAACGAAATTACTGATGGGTTACGCCATCCCGACTATTATCAGAAAACCTTAGAAAAAGAAGGAAATCCCACCGAAGAAGAAGCCCTCCTAGAACTGTATCGCAAACTTCGTCCCGGTGAACCCCCAACCGTTAGTGGGGGACAACAGTTATTGGAATCCCGCTTTTTTGACCCCAAACGCTATGACTTAGGGCGGGTGGGTCGTCATAAACTCAATCACAAACTGAGCTTAAATACCCCAGAAACCGTCCGAGTATTAACTCCACAGGATATTTTATCTGCCATTGATTATCTCGTTAACTTAGAATTTGATATCGGCAGTACCGATGATATTGACCACTTGGGGAATCGTCGGGTACGTTCTGTGGGAGAACTCCTGCAAAACCAAGTTAGAGTGGGCTTAAACCGTTTAGAACGGATTATTCGGGAACGGATGACCGTTTCGGAGTCTGATAATTTAACTCCCGTTTCCTTAGTGAATCCCAAGCCTCTAGTCGCTGCCATTAAAGAGTTCTTTGGGTCATCCCAACTCTCCCAATTTATGGATCAGACCAATCCTCTGGCTGAGTTAACTCACAAACGGCGGATTAGTGCCTTAGGGCCAGGAGGCTTAAGTCGCGAAAGAGCCGGATTTGCGGTTCGTGATATTCATCCTTCCCACTATGGACGGATTTGCCCCGTAGAAACCCCAGAAGGACCTAATTGTGGCTTAATGGGGTCTTTGGCAACCTGTGCGCGAGTGAATGAATTTGGGTTTATTGCTACCCCCTATTATCCGGTGGAGAATGGACAGGTGTTGCGCGATCGCGATCCCGTTTATCTCACTGCCGACGAAGAAGATGATAAACGAGTTGCCCCTGGGGATATTGCCACCGACGAAGAAGGAAATATCTTAGGAAACACCGTTGCGGTTCGGTATCGCCAAGAATTTACCACCACTAGCCCCAAAGAAGTCGATTATGTCGCCATTTCACCCTTACAAATCGTTTCTGTAGCCACCTCTTTAATTCCTTTCCTTGAACATGATGATGCCAATCGGGCGCTCATGGGATCCAATATGCAACGCCAAGCCGTTCCCATTGTGCGCCCCGAACGTTCCCTCGTTGGCACAGGACTAGAAGCGCAAACCGCCCGCGACTCGGGAATGGTTGTTGTTTCTCGGACTTATGGAGTGGTTGATTATGTCGATGCTACTGTTGTCCGCATTAAAGTCACGGCACCTCCTGATGCAGAACCTTCAGATGAAAAAGAAAAAGAGCGCATCCTAGAATATCCTCTCCAAAAGTATCAACGTTCTAACCAAGATACCTGTCTCAACCAACGTCCCCTAGTTTATGCTGGAGAGGAAGTTGTCCCCGGACAAGTCTTAGCCGACGGTTCAGCAACCGAAGGCGGAGAAATTGCCCTTGGTCAAAATGTCCTCATTGCTTATATGCCTTGGGAAGGTTACAACTACGAAGATGCCATTTTAGTCAGTGAGCGTTTAGTCCAAGACGACGTTTACACCAGCATTCACGTTGAGAAATACGAAATTGAAGCCCGTCAAACCAAACTCGGCCCCGAAGAAATTACCCGAGAAATTCCCAACGTGGGAGAAGATGCCCTGCGACAACTAGACGAACAAGGCATTATCCGCATTGGGGCATGGGTAGAAGCCGGTGACATCCTTGTGGGAAAAGTCACCCCCAAAGGAGAATCTGATCAGCCCCCCGAAGAAAAACTCCTCCGTGCCATTTTTGGGGAAAAAGCCCGAGACGTGCGCGATAACTCCCTGCGCGTTCCCAATGGGGAAAAAGGACGAGTTGTTGATGTGCGAGTCTTCACCCGTGAACAAGGAGATGAACTTCCGCCAGGGGCAAACATGGTTGTACGTTGCTATGTTGCTGAAAAACGGAAAATCCAAGTTGGGGATAAAATGGCAGGACGACACGGAAACAAGGGGATTATTTCTCGCATCCTCCCTGTGGAAGATATGCCCTTCCTCCCTGATGGTCGTCCCATTGATGTCGCCCTCAACCCCCTTGGGGTGCCGTCACGGATGAACGTGGGACAAGTCTTTGAATGTCTCTTAGGCTGGGCCGGAGAAAACCTCAACGCCCGCTTTAAGCTCACTCCCTTTGATGAAATGTATGGGGAACAAGCCTCCCGCGACACAGTGGAAGAAAAATTGAAAGAAGCCGCAGCCCGTCCCGGGAAAGACTGGATTTATGACGAAAATAACCCCGGGCGACTGCAGCTTTATGATGGACGTACAGGGGAACCCTTTGACCGTCCCATTACCGTCGGTCAGGCTTATATGTTAAAACTGGTTCACCTTGTCGATAACAAAATTCACGCTCGTTCTACCGGTCCTTATTCCTTGGTTACCCAGCAACCATTGGGCGGAAAAGCACAACAGGGCGGTCAACGCTTTGGCGAAATGGAAGTTTGGGCGCTTGAAGCCTATGGCGCAGCTTACACCCTGCAAGAGTTGCTTACGGTAAAATCCGATGATATGCAGGGACGAAACGAAGCCCTCAATGCCATTGTGAAAGGACAGCCCATTCCCCGACCGGGAACCCCCGAATCCTTTAAGGTCCTAATGCGGGAATTACAATCGCTAGGCTTAGATATCTCCATTCATCGCATTGATACCAATGAAGATGGCACGAGTGAACACTCCGAAGTTGACTTAATGGCAGATAGTGAACGCCGTCGCACCCCCTCTCGACCCACTTATGAGTCTCTAAGCCGCGATGACATTATGCCGGAGTTACAAGAGCTTGAAAACTCTGAAGACAGTGAAGCAGAGACGGAAACTCCAGAAGAAGTAAGCAGTTTAGAGCAATAGATTCTGAAGTTTGCTTGCTTCAAACTGGGGAATTTTCTCTCTCACCAATTGCCGATAACTAGATGTCAGGACAAAATAATGGTACAGAATAACGAACAGAAATTTGACTACGTTAAAATTAACATCGCTTCCCCAGAGCGGGTTCGGGAATGGGGAGAACGTAACCTTCCTAATGGTCAAGTTGTAGGAGAAGTGACTAAGCCCGAGACGATTAATTATCGCACCTTAAAGCCAGAAATGGATGGGCTATTTTGTGAGCGCATCTTTGGCCCGGCGAAAGATTGGGAATGCCATTGTGGAAAATATAAACGGGTACGTCATCGTGGCATTGTTTGCGAACGCTGTGGGGTGGAAGTCACTGAATCGAGAGTGCGTCGTCATCGCATGGGATATATTAAGCTGGCAGCAGCAGTAACTCATGTCTGGTATCTCAAAGGGATTCCCAGTTATTTGAGTATTCTGCTGGATATGCCCCTGCGCGATGTGGAGCAAATTGTCTATTTCAATTCCTATGTGGTATTAGAACCCGGCAATGCTGGGAATTTAAGTTATAAGCAATTACTCAGCGAAGAACAGTGGTTGGAAATTGAAGATCAGCTTTTTGCTGAAGATACCGAGTTAATGGGAGTGGAAGTCGGAATTGGTGCCGAAGCAATTCAACGGCTTTTACAAGACCTGAGCTTACAAGAAGAAGCTGATAACCTCAGAGAAGAAATTGCCAAGGCTAAAGGGCAAAAACGAGCGAAACTGATTAAACGGTTACGAATCGTTGACCATTTTATTGCTACTGGGGCTTCTCCTGAGTGGATGATTCTTAGCTATATCCCAGTGATTCCTCCAGACTTACGCCCGATGGTGCAGTTAGATGGCGGGCGTTTTGCTACTTCTGACTTAAATGACTTGTATCGTCGGGTCATTAATCGCAATAACCGTCTTGCCCGCCTCCAAGAAATTCTCGCCCCAGAAATTATTGTCCGTAATGAAAAACGGATGTTGCAAGAGGCGGTAGATGCCCTAATTGATAATGGTCGCCGGGGTCGAATGGTTGTCGGGGCAAACAATCGTCCCTTAAAATCCCTTTCTGACATTATTGAAGGGAAACAGGGACGTTTCCGACAAAACCTCTTAGGGAAACGGGTGGATTATTCAGGACGTTCGGTGATTGTGGTCGGCCCCAATCTCAAAATGCACCAATGTGGCTTACCGCGAGAAATGGCGATCGAGCTATTTCAGCCGTTTGTGATTCACCGCTTAATTCGTAATAATGTGGTGAGCAATATTAAATCGGCGAAAAAGAAAATTCAACATGGTGACCCCGCTGTGTGGGAAGTCCTAGAAGAAGTTATCGCCGGACACCCAGTTATGTTAAACCGCGCTCCCACCCTTCACCGTTTAGGAATTCAAGCCTTTGAACCGATTTTAGTGGGAGGACGAGCCATTCAATTACATCCTTTAGTCTGTCCAGCTTTTAACGCTGACTTTGACGGCGACCAAATGGCGGTTCACGTACCACTCTCCCTAGAAGCCCAGTCAGAAGCGCGACTACTGATGCTTTCCAGCCATAATATCTTATCACCGGCGACAGGAACGCCAATTGTGGTCCCGTCTCAGGATATGGTATTAGGGTCTTACTATTTAACTGCCGATGATCCCTCAGTCCCCTCTCAAGATAAGCACTACTATGCCAACTTAGAGGATGTCTTACGAGCTTATGAACATGGCTATCTGGACCTTCATGCCTATATCTGGGTGCGGTTTAACGGGAAAGTGGAAGACCCCACCGAAGCTGAACCAGTGGAGGAAGAAACCCGTGAGGATGGCACGGTAACCAAACTCTATCCCAATCGTCGCGTTCGGGAAACCGCTGATGGTGAGATTATTACTCAATATGTTCGGACCACCCCGGGGCGAGTCATTTACAACAAAACAGTCCAAGATGCGTTGTTAGGCAATACCTTGGCGAATGCTTAGGTAAAGCAATAATTCATCCCCTTCTCTAACCAGTAATCAACCACCAAGAACAAGTAACAATGAGTGATAAACAATCCCAAAAAATCTTCTGGAATCACGTTATTGATAAAAAGGAACTCAAGAATTTAATTCATTGGGCTTTCATTCATTATGGTAGTTCCAAATGTGCTGCCATGGCGGATGCGGTAAAAGATATGGGCTTTCACTATGCCACCCAAGCAGGGGTTTCTATTAGTGTGGAAGACTTGCAAGTTCCGCCAAGTAAAGCCTCACTCCTTGAAGATGCAGAAAATACGATCAGCGAAACTGAACAACGATATCGCACTGGAAAAATTACGGAAGTAGAACGGTTTCAAAAGGTAATTGATACTTGGAATGGCACCTCAGAAGCATTAAAGGATGAGGTGGTCAGAAATTTCCAAGCTACTGATCCGCTAAACTCAGTTTATATGATGTCGCAATCGGGAGCAAGAGGAAACTTATCCCAAGTGCGTCAGCTAGTGGGAATGCGCGGTCTCATGGCTGATCCCCAAGGGGAAATTATTGACCTTCCTATTAAAACCAATTTCCGAGAAGGATTGACAGTTACTGAGTATATTATTTCTTCTTACGGCGCACGGAAGGGCTTAGTTGATACGGCTCTGAGAACAGCCGACTCAGGCTATTTAACCCGTCGTCTGGTAGATGTAGCCCAAGATTTGATTGTTCGAGAAGAAGATTGTGGCACGCAACGCGGAATCACTCTCACCAGTATGACGGACGGGGAACGCACGTTAATTCCCCTAGAAGAGCGGTTGTTTGGTCGCGCCTTAGCTGAAGATGTGACTGATCCCGAGACAGGAGAAGTGATCGCCCAGCGTAATCAGGAAGTGGATCAGCCCTTAGCGAAAAAAATCGCTGCCAAAGTTAAAAAAGTTTATGTGAGATCGCCCTTGACCTGTGAAGCGGCGCGATCGGTATGTCAGCATTGCTATGGATCGAGTTTAGCCACTGGTCGCCCAGTGGATAAGGGAGAAGCAGTGGGCATTATTGCCGCCCAATCGATCGGTGAACCGGGAACTCAGCTAACTATGCGGACCTTCCACACTGGGGGTGTGTTTACAGGGGATATTGCCCAACAGGTAACCGCCCCAGGAGAAGGAAAAGTTACGATTCCCAAAAAGCTGCGGACTCGTAAAAAGCGTACCCGTCATGGGGAAGAACGAGAACAAGTGGAAGTCGCTGGGGAAATTACGATCAAATTGGCAAATGGAGAAGAAGAGACGATTCCTGTTACTGCTGGCTCCTTGCTAATGGTCGAAAATGGCGAAACTGTCCAATCGGGACAATTAGTGGTAGAAGTTGCAACCCCGAAAAAACGCTCGACTGAAAAGGCAACGAAAGATGTTTCTTCGGACTTGGCCGGTGAAGTTCTCTTCCAAGATTTAGTGCCAGAAGAAAAAGTGGATCGGCAAGGAAATACCACCCGCACTGCACAGCAAGGTGGTTTACTCTGGGTGCTTTCAGGGGAAGTTTATGACTTACTTCCAGGGGCAGAGCCTGTGGTGAAAAATGGGTCTTCTGTTGAGCCAGGGGATATTCTTGCTGAAACTAAAATTGCTACGAATAAAGGCGGTGTGGTTCGCCTCGGCAATAGTAAACGGGAAATTGAAATTATTACTGCTTCTGTGCAACTAGATCAAGCACAGATTCGCCGTTCCAGCATGGGCAGCGGGGAACAGTATGTGATTTATGCCGCGAATGAGCAACGCTTTGTCCTCAAAGCAACGCCCGGAAGCAAAGTTCGCCATGGTGAGGTGATTGCTGAGTTAATGGATGATACTTACCATACTGATACGGGTGGCATTGTGAAGTATGCAGGGGTGGAAATTGAAAAACGCGGCAAGGCGAAAAATGGCTATGAAGTCACTCAAGGGGGAACGCTGCTCTGGATTCCAGAGGAATGTCATGAAATCAATAAAGATATTTCTCTGTTGATGGTTGAGGATGGCGAGTATGTAGAAGCCGGGGCGGAAATCGTTAAGGATATGTACTGTCAATCCTCAGGGGTGGTAGAAGTGGTGCAGAAAAATGATATTCTGCGCGAAATTGTGATTAAGTCTGGGGAAATTCATCTCAGTGATCAAAAGCCTAGTTGTGGATCAGAGCAATTGGTTCATCCTGGGGAGGAAATTATGCCGGGGTTAACGGCTGAGGAACTGCGTTATGTGCAGTATGTCGAAACCCCGGAAGGGAATGCGATTCTGTTACGCCCTGTCGTGGAATATACCATCCCTGATGATCCTGATATTCCCTCTCAAGCGTCTATGAATGAATCTGGGGATGTGCAAATTGAACTTAAAGCCTCGCAACGCTTGTTCTATAAAGATGGAGAACGAGTCAAGTCTGTGAATGGCTTAGAATTAATGCGAACCCAGCTGGTTCTCAATATTGATGATGGGGAGGAAGAACCCAGTAAAGATGCGCTGCCGATGAGCGTTGATATTGAGTTGGTGGAGAGTGAGTATGATCCAGATGCTTACTCTTTACAAATGGTGATTTTAGAATCCCTTGCCATTCGTCGCGAAAATGAAGGAGATGCCTTGAGTGGGAGTCCGCAAACTCGGATCTTGGTTGAAGATGGACAGGAAATTCCAAAAGGAGAAGTGGTAGCTCGCACTGAAATTTGTTGCCGAGAAGCAGGAGAAGTTCGTGGTATTCGTGAAGGTGCAGAGGCAATTCGTCGCATTTTAGTGGTGCGAGATGCTGACTTGAATACGGTTCCCATTTCTGGTGAAGCCAGTGTTTCTGTGGGGGATTTGGTTGTTGCAAATAGCGCGATCGCGCCAGGTGTGACTACCCCCGAGTCTGGAAAAGTGGTAGAAGTCAAAGATGATGCGGTTGTCTTACGCAATGCCCGTCCGTATCGGGTCTCTTTAGGGGCGGTGCTTCATGCTGACAATGGCAGTTTAGTGCAACGCGGCGATAATCTCGTTTTACTGATTTATGAACGGTCAAAAACTGGGGACATTATCCAAGGTTTACCGAGAATTGAGGAGTTATTAGAAGCGCGTAAACCCCGTGAGGCTTGTGTTCTTGCTCACCGTGCGGGGACGGCGCAAGTGGAATATAAAGATGATGAAACCGTTGATGTCAAAATCATTGAATCCGACGGTGTAATTAGCGATTATCCCATTAGTACCGGGCAAAACTTACTGATTACTGATGGTCAATGGGTTGATGTGGGAATGCCCTTAACGGATGGGCCAGCCAAGCCCGATGAACTTCTAGAGGTGTTCTTCGAGCATTATCTAGAAGAGAAGGGAATGTATGAAGCGGCAATGTTGAGCTTGCAAAAAGTGCAACAGTTCCTCGTAGATGAAGTACAAGGGGTTTATCAGTCTCAAGGAATTGATATTGCTGACAAGCATATTGAAGTAATTGTCCGTCAGATGACCTCGAAAGTAAAAGTAGAGGATGGCGGCGAGACGATTCGCTTACCGGGAGAATTAGCCGAGTTGCGAGATGTCCATAAGGAAAATGAAACCATGTCCATTGTCGGCGGTGCGCCAGTGCAATATCGCCCGACACTTTTAGGGATTACCAAGGCATCTCTCAATACGGATAGCTTTATTAGTGCTGCTAGTTTCCAAGAAACGACTCGCGTCTTAACTGAAGCCGCGATCGAAGGAAAATCCGATTGGCTTCGTGGCTTGAAGGAAAATGTCATTATTGGGCGTTTAATTCCTGCAGGAACTGGCTTCAGTGTTAATGAAGATTCCTTGGGAGGTGCTTTCATTGAAGAAGACGCTGATTCAACGCCAAAAACCACTTATCCGCTTCCCTCTGATGTTCAGGTCAATAGCAATGGTGATCTTGTTGATGACGAAACCGCCCGTAACTATAAATTAGCGGATGATGATTTATCAAGTGTGGTTGATCAAGAAGTGGACTTAGATAACGAAGAATGATCAATAAA
>CAZTXK010000005.1:17964-25101 GCA_964617275.1 uncultured Dactylococcopsis sp.
TATCAAGTGTGGTTGATCAAGAAGTGGACTTAGATAACGAAGAATGATCAATAAATAAAGGTTGAGTTCTCCATGTTTTGAAAAATTGAATTTTAATCCATGGAGAACTCAAGTTCTCTCTTTTACTCGTTTGTATTGGTAAAACGCAGGAGGGCTTTCTGGGTATCGCTCAATTTCTAACCCTACCTGTCTTTTTCACCAGTAATGCCATTTATCCCTTAGAAATGATGTCCCCTTGGTTACAATTTAGCCACTTTAGGGCGTTGGTAAGATCCGACATTAGTTAATTAGTATTTGTTATTGGTGATACTTTAATATTAATTTTACATTTCAATTCCTTTCAAAGCACTATCCCTTATGCTAATATGTCCCAATAAGCTGGGGGTGCCTGGGTCGCAAGCAGGCTGAGATTACACCCCGAGAACCTGAGATCGGCTAGCACCGACGTAGGGAAGCTGTTATTCAAGGAAAAAATTAATATGCGAACGGAATGGATCTCCCAACGACGGGGAGAGGCTAATGTTAGCCAAATGCACTATGCCCGTCAGGGGAAAATTACCGAAGAAATGTCTCATGTCGCCCAACGCGAAAATCTCTCTCCCGAGTTAATTCGTGATGAAGTGGCGCGAGGGCGGATGATTATTCCCGCTAACATTAATCATCCTAATTTAGAACCCATGGCAATTGGAATTGCCTCTAAGTGTAAGGTTAATGCCAATATTGGGGCTTCTCCTAACTCTTCCAACATTGAAGAAGAAGTGGATAAGCTAAGACTGGCTGTCAAATATGGGGCGGATACCGTCATGGATTTATCCACAGGTGGCGGTAACCTTGATGAGATTCGTAGTGAAATCATCAAAGCCTCTTCTGTTCCCATTGGGACAGTGCCAGTGTATCAAACCCTAGAGAGTGTTCACGGCAACGTGGAAAATCTCACTGCTGATGACTTTCTCCATGTGATTGAAAAACACGCTCAGCAGGGGGTAGATTATCAGACGATTCATGCGGGATTGCTGATTGAATATCTCCCCTTAGTTAAAGATCGTATTACTGGGATTGTCTCTCGCGGCGGTGGCATTATTGCTCAATGGATGCTACATCATCATAAGCAAAATCCTCTTTATACCCATTTTGATGACATTATTGAGATTTTCAAAAAATACGATGTGTCCTTTAGTTTAGGGGATTCTTTACGCCCCGGTTGTACCCATGATGCTTCCGATGAAGCGCAGTTATCGGAGTTAAAAACACTGGGAGAATTAACTCGTCGTGCTTGGGAACATGATGTGCAAGTGATGGTAGAGGGTCCCGGTCACGTCCCGATGGATCAAATTGAATTTAATGTGAAAAAACAGATGGAAGAGTGCAGTGAAGCACCGTTCTATGTGTTGGGCCCCTTAGTCACGGATATTGCTCCCGGCTACGATCATATTACCTCGGCAATTGGTGCCGCCATGGCAGGCTGGCATGGAACGGCTATGTTATGTTATGTCACTCCGAAAGAGCATTTAGGGTTGCCCAATGCTGAAGATGTGCGGGAAGGCTTGATTGCCTATAAAATTGCTGCTCATGCGGCTGATATGGCGCGTCATCGTCAAGGAGCGCGCGATCGCGATGATGAACTTTCCGAAGCCCGCTATAACTTCGACTGGAATCGTCAATTTGATCTATCCTTAGATCCAGACCGCGCTCGGGAATACCACGATGAAACCTTACCGGCAGACATTTATAAAACTGCGGAATTCTGTTCTATGTGCGGTCCCAAATTCTGTCCCATGCAGATCAAAGTTGATGCTGATGCACTCAGCGAATTAGAAAAATTCTTGGCGAAAGAAGAAACGGTGAGTCAAAGTTAAATTCTCTTTCTTCTTCAAATATGAGCCAGTGGGGGTAAATCGCCCTCACTTTTTTTATGATCATCATTGCCCCAGGGTTTCATTCTCCAGAGTTAACCGCAGATTTCCTTCAAGGAATGGGATGGCAAACTCTAACCCAAGAAGAATTATTAGTGATTCCTGCTGAGATTCCCCCTTATGACAGCACCCGCATATACCAATGGTTATCCCAACAAGTCACTCTAGAGACCCCTTTATATTTTATTGCTTTTAGTGCTGGCGTGGTAGGAGCAATGGGCGCAGCGATAATTTGGCAACAACAGGGAGGGAAAATTGAGCATTTTGTTGCTCTTGATGGCTGGGGCATTCCCGTTTTGCCCTTATTTCCTACCACTCGGATTAGTCATGATGAATTTACCCATTACACCTCGCAGTTACTGGGAACAGGAGAACAACCCTTTTACTGCTCTCCTGCCATTGAGCATTTAGCCCTTTGGCAAAACCCACATTTAGCTTACGGTTGGTGGGAAATTAAGTGCGGTTGCAAACTCTATTCTTCTGTTGCCAAAATAGTTAGCGAGGTTGTTTTGAGAAAAATTGCTACTCAATAATAAACCTTATAGAAAATTATTGGTAATTCATAACTTTACAATCTTAAAATTTAAACAAATTTCATTTAAAAAGTTGTAGCATAAGTAACAACACGAAACGATTATAGTAGTTTAATAGCGAGTTAAAAGGTTAAGCCGTGGGTTATCCAGATCAGTCACAAAAAATCGCATCTTCTCCCGAAACCACCGAAGCTGTCCAACGATGTACAGGCGCGTTTGCCTTAATGGACAGTTTAAGACGACATGGCGTTAAACACATTTTTGGCTATCCCGGAGGCGCAATCCTCCCCATTTATGATGAATTACACCGTGCCGAGGCGCGAGGGGATTTGACCCATATCCTCGTCCGTCACGAACAAGCAGCGGCTCATGCTGCTGATGGTTATGCCCGCGCGACCGGAAAAGTGGGGGTATGCTTTGCGACTTCTGGCCCCGGGGCAACCAACTTGGTAACTGGGTTAGCAACTGCCCACATGGATTCCATTCCCATGGTGGCTATTACTGGACAAGTTGCCCGTCCGGCAATTGGAACCGATGCCTTCCAAGAAACGGATATTTTTGGGATTACGCTGCCGGTAGTCAAACATTCCTATGTGGTACGTCATGCAAGCGATATGGCGAGAATTATTGCTGAGGCGTTCCATGTTGCCAATAGCGGACGACCGGGACCGGTATTAATTGATATCCCCAAAGATGTGGGGTTTGAAGAATGTGATTATGTGCCGGTACTGCCTGGGCAAGTCAATTTAAAAGGTTTCCGCCCGACTCAGAAAGGAAATACTCGCGCTTTAGCCCAAGCGATTAAGCTTATTGAAGCCTCAGAACGTCCTTTACTTTATGTCGGAGGTGGGGCGATTACTTCCGGCGCACACGAAGAGGTAAGGCAGCTTGCCGAACATTTCCAAATTCCTGTTACCACTACCTTAATGGGATTGGGGTCTTTTGATGAAAATCATCCCCTATCTGTCTCCATGTTGGGAATGCACGGCACAGCTTATGCCAATTATGCAGTGAGTGAATGTGACTTATTAATTGCTGTGGGGGCGCGATTTGATGATCGTGTAACCGGGAAGTTAGATGAGTTTGCTTCCCGAGCCAAAGTTATTCATATTGATATTGATCCCGCAGAAGTGGGGAAAAATCGCGCTCCGGAAGTGCCTGTGGTGGGAGATGTTCGGACTTGTCTCCAACAAATGCTCGATCGCGTTGCTGAGTTGGGCATCCCGAAAAATGAGGAACGCACTAAGGCTTGGTTAGAACAAATTAATAATTGGCGCAAAACTTATCCGCTGGTTGTTCCCCGTTATGATGACTTTCTCTCGCCACAAGAGGTAATTGTGGAAATTGGCAAACAAGCTCCCTATGCTTACTATACGACGGATGTCGGGCAACATCAGATGTGGGCAGCGCAGTTTATTAATTATGGGCCTCGACGTTGGATTTCTAGTTCAGGCTTAGGAACGATGGGCTATGGTGTTCCGGCTGCGATGGGAGTCCAAATGGCAGTTGGAGATAAACAAGTGATTTGTATTAGTGGCGATGCCAGTTTTCAAATGAATTTACAAGAGTTGGGAACGCTTGCCCAATATGGCATTAAGGTGAAAACTGTCATTATTAATAATGGCTGGCAGGGAATGGTACGACAATGGCAACAAACCTTCTTCCAAGAGCGATATTCGGCATCGAATATGCAGTCGGGAATGCCTGATTTTGTGAAGTTGTGTGAAGCGTATGGCTTGAAAGGAATTGCTGTGCGCGATCGCGCTAATCTCTCCGCTGCCATTACCGAAATGCTAAACCATGATGGGCCAGTGGTTTTAGATGCCCAAGTGAAAAAAGATGAGAATTGCTATCCCATGGTTGCTCCCGGTAAAAGTAATGCTCAAATGCTAGGGTTGCAAAAACAGCAGTAAAAACAATTCCCCCGATTCGTCGGGGGATCATAGTCTTAATGGAAACTCGGCTGATGGCGAATTAAATTCAGGAACTCTTCTCTGGTTTTTTGCTCTTCTTGAAAAACGCCTAACATCGCACTGGTAACCGTCCAAGAACTGGGTTTCTGTACCCCTCGCATGACCATACACATATGGGTTGCTTCCATCACAACAGCAACGCCCTGTGGATCCAGTATAGTTTGAATTGCCTCTGCGATTTGGCGAGTGAGTCGTTCTTGTACTTGTAAGCGACGGGAATACATTTCCACAATTCGGGCTAATTTACTTAATCCCACCACTTTCTGGTTGGGAATATAAGCGACATGAGCTTTTCCCATAAAAGGCAACATATGATGTTCACAAAGGCTAAACACATCAATGTCTCTCACCAGTACCATCTCATTGTGTCCCTCATCAAAAATCGCGCCGTTGACTAATTCCTCAAGGGATTGTTCATAGCCTTGGGTGAGAAACTGCATGGCTTCAGCGACGCGCTGGGGGGTTTTCTTTAATCCTTCGCGATCGGGATCTTCTCCCACCCCTTGCAAGAGAGTTCTCACCGCCTGCATCATTTCTTCTTTTTGCTTGCTGTCTTCGGTAACAGCTGCTTCTAGGGAAGAAGCGCTATTGAGAGACACTTGAGTATTGGTTTTTACTGAACCGTTGGACATTGAACTGTTGGATGAAGCAGTTGTCATAACTAAGAATAAACTTCCTTTCCTTATCTTCGATTATTAAGAATCTAGTTTTGAGCCTAAAGCGCACCGGCACTCGGCATTAGGGTCATTTCTTCAATGACGGCTTGTTGGGGTAATAACGCCGCTTGAACAATGGTTTGGGCAACAACTTTCGGATTAAGCATTGCCTCGCGATTTAATTCCATTTGTACGGTGTCGCTATCCCATAAGGGGGTATTAACAGCACCAGGGGTAATGGTAACCACGCGAATGCCATTTTCTTTTTCTTCTCCTGAGAGAGCTTTAGAAAGAGTAATAATTCCCGCCTTACTAACACTATAAGCCCCCCAAGTTGGGAAAGGGCTGTGAGCAGCAATGGAAGCAATATTGATAATTGTTCCCCTAGCGCGATCGCGCATCGTTGGTAAAACGCCCTGAATACACTGAAAAACACTGGTTAAATTTAGATTTAACACTTGTTCCCATTCTTCTAACGGGGTTTCGCTGAGGGGATTGGTATATCCCATCCCAGCATTATTAACTAAGATATCAATCCCATCAAAATCGCTAACAATATCTTTGATGTTGCCCTTGACGGTTTCAGTTGCAGCTAAATCAATCTGGTAAGATTGGACTGACACTGAATACTGTTTCACTTCTGAGATTACAGCGTCTAATTTCTCTTGTGACCTACCAACTAAAGCAAGGTCAACCCCTGCTTTGGCAAAGGCGAGGGCAGTTTCTTTACCAATCCCACTACTTGCACCTGTAATTAGAGCTTTTTGACGACTCTGTGACTCATCCATATTCTTCTCCAAGCTGACAGTGATTAAGCCTGATTAGGCTTTGCTCTCATGGCAACAATTAAAATCCAGTTAATCTGATCTTGCCATAAGAAGTTGGCTAAACGTGAAACCAATGGTGACACAGGCTTATTTTATCCTAAGAACTAGAACTTTAAAAAATGTAAAGTTTCTGAGCCTTGCCCATTGTATCACCTGATCTGGTATTGATCGATAATAGCCCCTAATCCTTAATCTCAACAGAAATAATGCTTTTACTCCCAAATCAATTTTGGCAAACCGTTCAAGTTACAATTAAAAATGCAACTGAGTCACACTCCCTGCAACCGATTCCCACAGAATATGAGATCATTGAGGATCAGGGAATTCCGTTTTTAGTCAGAATTTTGAAAACCTTAATTAAAAAAGAAGCAGAAAAGGAAAAACAAGCCCAACATAAAGAAAAAACAGGAGAAGACTTTGATCCCTTTCTTCCCTACGAAAAAGATTTATTTGTTAGTGAAATTTCCGATACTCATATTTGTCTTTTGAATAAATATAATGTGGTCGAAAACCATTTACTCATTGTTACTCGCGAGTTTGAAGAACAAGAAAACTTAATTAATCACGCTGATTTTACCGCGCTTTGTGCTTGTTTACAAAAAGTAAATGGTTTAGGATTTTATAATTCTGGCAAAGATGCTGGTGCTTCAGTGCGACATAAGCATTTACAACTTGTTCCCCATTCTCTTGCCCCTAATTTAGATCAAATTCCTATTACACCAGCTTTAAAGATGGCTAAATTTTCTGGAGAAATAGGCGATATTCCTTTATTTAATTTTCGTCACGGCTTTACTTGGTTAAATCTCGATTGGGAGGCTTCTCCAGAAACGATCGCGCAAGAGGTACTTTCCTATTATCAAACTTTACGGCAAGCCATTAATGGCAAAGATCATACCAATTATAATTTTCTTATGACTCGGGAATGGATGCTCATTGTTCCGCGAAAACAAGAGAAGTTTGACTCGATTGGTATTAATTCTTTAGGCTTTGCCGGTGCTTTATTAGTTAAAAATCAAGAAGAATTACAACTCCTTAAAGAAACCAGTCCGTTAGACATTTTAGCCTCAGTGGGAAAACCGAAAATCCACCTCTCTTAGAAAGTTGTTATTTGTTATTTGTTATTTATTCACTGGCCACTGATCACTGATCACTGTATTAGCCTGTATTTCGCATTCCCGCGGCAATTCCATTCAGCGTTAATAAAGCCCCGCGTAATAATTCTTCCTTGCTATAAC
>CAZTXK010000005.1:25201-28774 GCA_964617275.1 uncultured Dactylococcopsis sp.
GCAATTCCATTCAGCGTTAATAAAGCCCCGCGTAATAATTCTTCCTTGCTATAACGGAAGTGAATCACCCCTGAAGCACTTTGATTACTATACTCACGGAGACGTTTTAAGAGGGAAACTTGTAGAAAGCCTAAAGGAACAATGGTGCGATTTCTTAATTGTACAGAACGCTGTAAATCAGGATCGCCATCAAGGAGTTTTTCGTGATTGGTAACCAGACGAACTAAGTCACTGGTGAGATAATATTCATCAGCAATTTGTTGAAAAATACGCTCAAACCGTTCATGATCTTCCCGATTGGCTAATTCTTTTAGGTAATGATGGGCAATTTGCAGATCAACTTTAGCAAGGGTCATTTCTACTTTAGAAATTGCCATGCGGAAAAAGGGCCATTTCAAATAAAAATACCGCAACAGTTTTAAGTTTTGGTCATAATTTCGTTCTGATTCTTGCTCTAAAAAGTCTTTGAGGGCTGTCCCCACCCCATACCATGCCGGGAGGAGGAAACGAGTTTGTGTCCAGCTAAATACCCAAGGAATCGCACGCAGAGAACTTAAATCTTTCTTTCCACCTTGACGACGGGCGGGACGCGAACTAATTTGCAACTGACTGATTTCTTGAATGGGAGTAACAGAGAGAAAGAAATCTAGGAAATCGGGTTCTTCGTATATTAAAGCCCGATAATGCTGGCGCGATCGCGTTGCCAACTGTTCCATAATTTCATTCCAAGGGGCAATATCATCAAAGCCACTCCCTAATAAACTCCCTTGAATTACCGCCGTTGTTGCCGTTTCTAGATGATACAACGCCAACTCAGGGAGAGAATACTTAGAAGCCACCACTTCCCCTTGTTCGGTAATTTTAATCCGTCCATTAATGGTAGAACTGGGTTGGGCTAAAATTGCCTCATACGTGGGGCCACCGCCACGTCCTACCGAACCGCCACGCCCATGAAAAATCCGTAAGGATACGCCATACCCTTCGGCTAGCGTTTGTAAAGCCTTCTGGGCCTTATGAATTTCCCAATTACTGCTTAAAAAGCCTGAATCTTTATTGCTATCGGAATAGCCGAGCATGACTTCTTGAATATCATACTCTCCTGCTTGTTTTTCTTTGCCATATCCTCCTGCTAAACAAGCGCGATACAAGGGCAATTCAAATAAAGCCTTCATAACTGAAGGAGCGCGTAACAAGTCATCTACTGTTTCAAACAGAGGAACGACTTGTAAGGTACAACTTCCAGTAGCAGGATCATAAATCCCTGCTTCTTTTGCCAGCAGTAAGACTTCTAAAAGATCACTCACTTCATGGCTCATGCTAATAATATAGGTTTGGCAAACTTGCTGACCAAACTCCTGTTGCAACTTTCTTAGTAACCGAAATGTTTCTACTGTTTCATTCGTTTTTTCTGAAAAATGAAGCTCCCCCGGAATGAGAGGACGACGAGTTTTTAACTCTTGCGTTAGCCATTCCACTCGCTCTGACTCTTCTAGTTCGTTATAAGATTTGGGTAAAATCTGCAAGTATTCAGTTATTTCGTCCAATGTTTCCGAGTGGCGAGAGGACTCTTGGCGCATATCCAGTTCAGTCAGATTAAATCCATAAATTTCTACTTGACAAATTAAATGCTCTAAATCTTGGCAAGTGAGTCCGGTTTCGGTTAAATTACGCTGAATTAATTGTAATTCCTCTAAAAACTCCTCTCCCGAGTGATAAAGGGTTTGATGATGTCTCTCCATCACCTCTTTTGGGGCTGATTCTTCTGAGGATAAGCACTGATTACGGTGGAGTGTATTTTTCAAGCGTTGTTCGATATAAGCGAGTTTAAGGCGATAAGGTTCTCGTCGATAGCGAATTGCCAAACTTTCATACACTTCTGGCATTACCGCGCGATCTTGTTCTAAAGACTCTAAAAGTTCGGGTAAGACATCACTCCAATGTAACGATAAACTTAATAGTGTAATCAGTCGTCTCACTGAGTCTAGATAGCGTTCTAAAACAATTCCTCGTTGATAGCAAGCTGTTTCCCAAGTGACAGCAGGAGTGACAGAGGGATTCCCATCGCGATCGGCTCCTACCCAAGAACCAAACCGACAGAAGTTATTTTTAGGAGGCGTTAATTCCTTAAAAGAGTGATTTAGCGCTTGTTTGAGTCGTTTAGAAAGATGGGGAATTGTGTCAAATAAGACTTCTTGGAAGTAATGAAGGGCATAATCGACTTCGTCTAACACTTCTGGCTTAAATTGATGTAATTCATCAGTACGCCACCAGAGACGGATTTCTTCTTTGAGTTGTTCTGTCGATTCCATGGCTTCTGGGGATTCTAAAAAGCCCAGATTTTGCGCCACCATTTCCGAGTGATCAATGTGCTGTAAAATCCCAGAGATTCGACGTTGTTTTTTACGAATGGTTTGGCGAACAATTTCGGTGGGATGCGCGGTAAAAACGAGGCGAATATCAAGCTGATTGAGTAATCGTTGGATGATTTGGGGGGGAACATTTAATTTTTTCAGATAGGGAAAGAGCCAATTAAAGGTTCCAGCTTTTTGATAGGTGGAATTTCCTTGCCAACTTTTTTCGAGAACTTCTGCTCCCACGACACTTTGGGAATTTTCTTGATCTTTCCCTTTTAATGTCTGATTATTTTGGTAGCTTACTTGACGATTAAGTTGTTGTTCTCGTTGTTCGTAGTGTTGTTCAACAATATTGATCAGTTGAAAGTAAAGGGCAAAGGCACGCGCTGCTCTGACGGCATCATTAAGGGGCAATTCTTCAATGAGTTTCGGAACAGAAGAAGTGGGCAATCCCGTGGCTTGTCCTTCCGGTGATCCCATAGAGCGTAACTGTTGCAATAAATCGACTAATTCTTGACCACATTCAACTTGTAAAACTGATTCCCATAACTCTTCGATGAGTTTAATGCGTCGGGTCAAAAATACATGGGAGTCATTCGTATAATTGGTATTTTGGCTAGAGGCTTGCAACAGAGAACTCATAAGGCTTTTCAAAAATAGATAATGGCTTGACTCTTTCCAATAGGACGAGAAACAGGCAAAGAACTGCGCTTAATCGCAAACTTGCCTGTCCGTCATTATATCGATTACTGCCTCTAGAAGAGGGTAAGCAGGGAATTTTTACTCTTTAATTTCTATGTCGTTATATTGCTCTAGATGAAGAATGGGCAAACGATCGCCGCGGAAGATTTCCTCACTAGCTTCTCCTAGGCTGATTACACTGTCTAGCAGCGATCGCGCTCCGAATAACCCTCCTAGAAAAGGAACGGTTAATAAACTGAGAGCAAGTTCGGTTGATTCTAGCTTTTGCTGATTTACAGGTTCCGTCATGATTGCGCTCCAACTCTGGGTTTTCTCCAAAAATAAGTTTTACTTATATTTGTTATTAACTGTCGTAAATTTACAAAACTTGACATTTATCTAATAAAAGCAGTATATTTATTTTAAGGCTTAAATCAAGCCCTATCATATAAATCATTCACTGTCTAAAACGGACTTATATCCAGTATGACAACCACTTTACAGCAACAACAAACTCAGAACCTCTGGGAACGGTTCT
>CAZTXK010000006.1:0-27696 GCA_964617275.1 uncultured Dactylococcopsis sp.
CAGTGACCAGTGACCAGTAATCAGTGACCAGTAATCAGTGACCAGTGACCAGTGAACAAATAACAAATAACAAATAACAAATAACAAATAACTAATAACTAATATTAAAAATTATAGCTGTCAGTTTCTTGGGAATCTTTGGCAAAGGCTAACCAGAGGGGGAATTGAAGTAAAGATAAATCCACTTCATTTTCACTTTGATCGATAATAATCAGGGGTAAATCGTCATTTTCAATAATGCGATCTGCCCTTTGTACTAGAGATTCAGGGCTTTCAAAGAGAATCACCCCTCGGCTCGGCCCAAAGTCACTGCGAGAAACTCCCAAACAATCCTGTAACCCGCGTCGCCACTCTCCCAGACGTTCTGGGGAATCGGCCAGCACTAACACTCGTAATTGATCGCTATAGAGTTCCCGTAAAACGGAAATAATTGCCGAGGCAACTAAGATATTTTGCAGGCGACTGCCCATTGTTGGAATCGCCCCTCTCCCAGCGAGGCTGAAAAACCACTCCTGAGCGCGATCGGAATGAATTGGTTCAAAGGTGCGTCTTAATTGCCAAGGGGGCCCATAATAGTCGGGAAATGTCCGATATTGGTCGAGGAGGGTGCGGATTTGATTGGCTTCCTCTTGCCATTCCTGTTGGGTAAATTGGGGAGATGCTTTTTGTTTTTCAGGAGGGGGTTCGGAGGGAAGAGGGGTTGATTCTGTGGCAGCAGGTTCTAAGTTCGGTAAGTCTAATTGTTCAGCCGCCACGGCTAAATCTTGTAAGCTGCCCACCAGATAGTCTTTGAACCCTTGCAGTCGTACCGCTAATTCTTGGGAAACGCCAGCAAACGTGGTTCGCATTTCTTCTTGAGCGCGATCGCGCCGCCGTTCTAATTGTTCGACTGATTGTTGTAATTCTTGGCGTTTTTCTTGTAAGTCTTGTGCGCCTTGTTGAACCATTTGCGCGATCGTGTCTTTAATTTCGGCGGTTTCGGCATTGATTCGCTGCTGTTTTTCTGCTTCTAGGGCTTGAATTTCCTGTTCTAACTGTGCTTTTTGTGCTTTTAACTGTTCTACCTCAGTTGTTAAGTCTTCTTCTTTTGATCCTTGCTGAGACTCGCTCAGGAGAGCTAATTCATGAATATTGCGTTTGGCTTTATTAAGGGAATCTTCTGACATAAATCGCGCTGGTTATTGATTATTGGTTAATTAATCTCCCGACGTTTGAGGACAATACGTTTCTAAGCATTGCTTCAGCGTCTTAGGATTATATAACACTGGAACAAAGTGAATACTGTTAACTTCCTTAAAATAGAATAAAATCGGAACAGGTTGCCAAAAAATTTTCCAATTGATCCAATCGGAATAAGGAAACCGACGAATCATTTTTTCTGAACGATAGACTTCTAACGCCGTCTCAGTAAAGGTAAGACGGATAATGACCGTTTGCAGAATGAGGAAAAAGGAAAAGAGACTAATAATGATTCCTGAAATAATTCCGACTAAGGATAGAATTTGACTATTATAGACTAAAGCATTTCCGCCAAAGATCAACCCTAACCCTATGGCAAAGATCGCGATCGGTAAACGGTAGCTTGGGGCTAATGTAATGGATTCTTGAGAAGAAGTAGAAGAGGTTGTTTGTGTCATGGCATCACCTTAATTAATAATCACTCAGATTAGGCTTCCTCCCATTCGGAAGGTGTAAGCTGCAACTTGTTTCTATAATCTCATTAAAACCCTTGAAATGCACTGCCTGAACCTTGAAACATCACCCAGGATAATAAAAAGTTACTAATAAAAATCGCCAGTAACGCCGTGACAACTGCCGTTGTGGTAGATTGTCCCACACCCTTTGCCCCACCCGTGGTGGTTAATCCCCAGTTACAGCCAATAATGGCAATTAACGCCCCAAACACAACCGCTTTAATTACAGCACTGACGAGATCCCATAACCCCAAGAAACTCTGGGCGGAATTTAAGAATACGGTATCCGAGAGATTATAAAGGGTCGTGGCAATTAGTAATCCCCCAGCCATGCCTGTAATGAGGGATAAAATCGTCAAAATCGGCAACATGGCACAACAAGCAATCATTCTGGGAATGACCAGAAACTCAATGGGGTCAGTTTTGAGAATATAAAGGGCATCAATTTGTTCCGTTACCTGCATCGTGCCAATTTCTGCGGCAAAAGCTGATCCCACACGCCCTGCGAGGACGACTGCGGTTAAAACCGGGGCTAATTCTCGGGTAAGCGCGATCGCGAGAACTCCTCCCACAGCGGTTCCGGCTCCAAAATTAATAAATTCCCTTGCCACTTGGATGGTAAACACCATCCCCACAAAACTAGCGGTAACTAAAGCAATTAACAAAGAATCAGGCCCCACTACAGCCATCTGCTCTAAAGTATTACGACGATGAATTTTATGAGGCTTTAAATGTAAAAGAATTTGCCCCCCTAAAAAGAACGCCGCCACTAACCGTTGCCCCCATTGCTGTAACCCACTTTTCAAACTAATACCCCTGCACTAATTCTTTTTCTCTTCTTCTTCAGGATTAACCCGGAACCGTTCCACCGAAGACAACAGATCACCAGCTAAACTCACTAAATTTTGTAGCGCCGTTGAAACCTGTTGTGATTCTTGAGACGTTCCTTGGGCTGTCATTTCCACTGACTGCATAACTTGGGCAACTGATTGCGCCGTTTCTGATTGTTCGACAGTATCGGCAGTAATTGACTGTACAAGAGAGTCAATACGATTTGACACCTGAATAATCTCTTCTAGGGCATTTTTCGCTTGTTCCGCCCGTTGTGTTCCTTCAATGACCTGTTGGGTTCCCTCTTCCATGGCAATCATCACCGAACTCGTTTCACTTTGGATTTGTAAAACGATTTTCTCAATTTCCCGTAATGATTTAGTGGAACGATCAGCCAATTGTCGCACCTCATCAGCAATAACCGCAAATCCACGTCCTGCTTCTCCAGCACGGGCAGCCTCAATGGAGGCATTCAACGCCAAATTATTGGTACGAGTAGCAATCTGAGAAATTACCGACACAATTTTAGAAATTTCTTGGGAGGATTCCGCCAGCCGTTTGACCTTACGGGTACTTTGCGCCACCGTTTCTCGAATTTGCAAAATCCCAGCCACGGTACTATCCACCGCTTCACCGCCTTTGAGAGCCGTTTCCGAAGCCGATCGCGCTACCGATTCTGCTTCTTTAGCATTATCAGCAACCCGTTGAATGGACTCGGTCATCATTTGTGCTGAGTTCAAGCTCACGGCTAATTCTTCCGCTTGTTTGAGAGCATCTTCGGATAACCCTTGAGCAAAAGACTCACTTTCGGCGGCTCCTTCGTTCACCTCTTTGGCAGCGTCTTTTACTTGTTGGACAATGGTTCGCAGATTCCGAATTGTCAAATTAAAGGCATCAGCAACCGCCCCGAGAACATCAGCACTAACCTCCGCTTGCACTGTTAAGTCTCCTCTGGCAGCCCCTTCCACATCATCTAAGAGGCGAATTACCTGCCGTTGCAAGTCTTCTTTCGCCTGCTCTTGCTCTTGCGCTTTCTGTTGCGCTTCCTTCGTGGTTGTGGAAACCACCCGCGTCATCTGGTTAAAGCCGCTGGCAATTTGTCCCAGTTCATCTTGACAATAAACCGTAGCTTTAGCTTCTAAGTTGCCCTGTTGCACCGCATACAATTGCGCCTGTAAATCTCCAGTGGAACGTTTAATTTGTTTGACAATTACGCCACCCATAAAATAAGTGACCGCCCCACTGGCAGCCCCGCCAAGTACACCGACCGCAGCCGAGCGACCGAAATTACCCAGCCAGCCGGGTCGATTTTCGCCCATGGTATAAAAGCCTAAACTACTCACCGCTCCAATAACAATTGCGGAAGCTACCCCCACAGCTCCGGCAAAGTATTGTTGTTTTTTCGCAAAGGGAGCATTTTCTAAAAAGCCGAGGAAACCCTGTTCCTGTTCCACAACTGGCTCTTCGATTTGATCGTCTCCAGCGAAGGAAACATCACTCTCTTTTTGCTGAGACTGGCTAGAGGCAAATAGGTCTGATTGTTCACTGGAACTCGTAAACAAGGCTTGCTCACTATCTGCTGTTGTTTCTTGTTGCGATGACCTTTCTGTTTCAGCGGGGGCAGGATTATGACCGGTTTCCACCTCATCAGTATCTAACTGAGGAGATTCTTGGGTCATTTCCTCTAAAGACTCTGAAATCTCCCCTTCGGACTCCCGTTGCTCGTCACTTCCTACTCCTGTTGAACTCAAATTATAGTCGTTACTCGCTAAGGTTTTTGTTTTTGCGGCAGTTTCCTGATTTTCGGTGCGATTATTACCAAAAGTATTTTCTTCAGAGTCTTCAAGATTGTCCTCATTATTCTCTTCTTCTAAAAATTCTTCACTGTTGAATTGATTAAAATCAAAATCTTCTTCCTCAAACTCAGAGATTACGCCTTCCTCAACAGAAGGTGCCTGCTCTGAGCGTTGGTCATCTACACTGTCCTGTGAGACCTGACTCTGGCCGGGTGAAGTGTTTTGGTTAGACTGATCGTAAAAGAGAGTTTCTGCATCTTCTCCTTGTTCTTGTTCTAGTTCTTGAAACTGGTCAGACAAATAAGCATCACTTGCCTCAAGGTTGGTGATTTCTCCTTCATCTTCTTCATCTTTTTTATCTTCTTCATCTTCTAGAGCTGAAATCGCTGTAATTTCGTCTTCTGAGAGCTCTTCAAAGGGGTTAACCTCTTCCTCATTTTGCGCGGGATTTTTAGAAGCGTCACCAACAGCACGAGTGACTGGTTCTCCTTGATTTTCTCCCTCTGAGGCGATACCAGTGGGAGTTTTTTCCTCAGAATCAAAAATCCCTGTGGGATCTAATTCCCCAGTGAGTTCCCCTGTCACCATCTCGTCTTCAGACTCCGAGAAATGATCTTGATTATCACCATCTCGCCATTGCTGAACATTTTCTATACCAGAGCGAGCGCATTGGAGATAATCCTCACTTTTAGCATTATTTAAAACTAAGTTATATTGTTCTTCTGCGCGATCAAATTCCTCAAAATAAGAATAAACATGACCTTTTAATAATAAAACTTCTGGGTTAGTTTGATCATTAGCTGGAATCTGTTCAAGAATTTGAGCCGCCTGTTCATAGTCGCCGCGAAAGTAAGCCGCTTCTGCTCGTTTATATTGGTTTTGATGTTGAATTCCCGATGCCATTATTGCCTCACAAATACTGACTTAAATGAAAAAATTAATTGTAAGATTTTTGGGATAACCTTTCTCTTTCTAGCTTAACTTTTTTCTCAATGATAAACGGTTGGTATAAATTGGCTGTATCATTTTAAGCAACCCATCTTGCCGAACGTAGAATCGCTGCTGGATCAAGGAGGAGTAAAGATGAATCTTCCATTTCCCATTCTCCCTGAATAAAAGGAGCCATTTCGTCTGATAAATTCCCAGCCATTTCTAACTCTTCTGCATTGAGCCATTCCATTCCAGCAATTCTTTCCACTGCCAGACCAATACTCCTTTCTTGATCTTCAATAGCAATGATAGGAATCTCTGAGCGTTCTGTGGTTAAGACGCCTGAATCTCCCAAAAATTGACCCAAGTCGGCTACCCAAATTACCTCCCCTCGCAAATTCATTGTTCCCAATAAAAGAACCGAGGCATTCGGAATGGGGGTAATTAAATTTGGAGATTGAGAAACTACTTCTCGAATTCCCGTTGCAGGGATCGCAAGTTCTCGTTTGGAACTCAGGTTCAACCGTAAATGCAATTCTCCTTCAGGAGGCTCATAAGATTGAATTTGGGAGCTTAAATCATCTTCGTAATCGAGATTCAGCTCGTCGTCATTGAATTCTTCATTATTGTTAGATTCTACTTGATCGACCATTTTGCTTTGACGTTATCCCCTGAGTAGTTGTTTAATCGTGCCGATCAGTTCAGTGGGTTCAAAGGGTTTGGCAATATAAGCATCAGCCCCTTGCTTCATGCCCCAGTATTTGTCGAATTCTTCCCCTTTAGAAGAACACATAATCACTGGCACATTTTCGGTATTGGGATCGGTTTTGATTTCCCGACACACTTCATAACCATTCATGCGAGGCATGACAATATCCAAAACGACAATATCGGGGCATTCATTTTTAATTTGTTCTAATGCTTCCACGCCATCAGCGACACTAACTACAGAAGCATTTAAGCCACTCTCCTTGAGCAGATCGGAAATCATTTGCCTTTGGGTGGCGCTGTCTTCAACCACTAAAACCGTAGTCATGTTATTACCTTATCGTATTTGTCTATTCAAATTATGACCATAATTGATGGGAAGGATCAATTTAATTTTAAGGGTTAATGTCGGAATTTGTTCTGCAACGATTAGCATTTAATGTGGCTTTAACCAATGAGAGTTTAACATGGCGGTTGGTAAGTGCTTAAAATCTGTAATAATTCTGATTGTTCAAAGGGAGAAACTAAAAACTCGATTTTTCCGAGGATTTGCGCTTTGCTTACTCGTAATGGCTCAGGATTTTCACTTGCTAAAAGAATAATTGGCGGTTGAGCTAAATCGGGAAGTTGTCGTAGCAGAAAGGCAAGTTGATCGCCGGGTAATTCGGGCATTTCCAAGGGGGCAATCATTAAAAGGGGCGGTTCTCGTAAGATCATGGTCAAGGCTTCTCGGGGGTCTTCGCAACCCTGGGGAGTATAACCTTCTTGCTTTAAGGTTACGTCAATGACCTCACTGCTTTGATCTTCTTTCCCCACACAAAGAACTGTTGAGGAAGAAGCGTTCGTTTCTGGTGGGTTTTGGCTAAGAGCAGCCGCTGGTTCTACTTCCAATTTGAGCCAGCCGCGTTGGATATAAGGATATAGGGCTTGACTAATGGTGACTAAGTCTTTATTCAGATAACGAGCAATTCGTCTTAGAGACAATTGACCTTGACAAGCGACGGCTAAGGTTCGGTAAGCTGAGGGAGTAATGGCTTTTTTTAATTCCTCGGGATTGGTTAACAGCGGACATTGTTCTGGGGAGGTGATGTAGGGGAAAAGTTGCTTCCATTGTTGTAGCTGTCGCATGACTTTACTCAATAGGGGAGTAATTGGAAACTGAGTAAGCCGAGGTTGAAAGAGAATATTTTTTTTAAGAATAAAAGTTCCTTCTTTTAAACTCAGAACATCAAAAATTATTTCTTGAATCATATTGTTAAGAATTTGTTTGCCATCGTTGGCTCTAATGACATGATGTTCTAGGAGTCGCCACAACCCTTTGTATTCAGGAAGATTGCTCGGGGAAGCTGGGAAGTCAGAGATTACGCCTTCCGTTGAGGAAGGCCCCTGCTCTGACCGTTGGTCAATGACCGAGCCTGTTGATGAGTTTTGGTCATGATAAGTGATAGGCTCGTTTTCGGTTTTAATCAAATGTTCGAGGGAAGATTCGATTTGGTAGCGACGGATATAGTCTTGGAGCCGTTGTAGCGGGAGTGAAGTGTTGCTGACAGCGTAGGCAATTTGCCCGTAATGAAAGTAAATTAACCAAAAATTTGACTGATAAACGCTGAGTGAGGAGGCTTCAATGAGAAGTTGTCCACTACATTCGCTTTGCTCTATAAACTCTAACAAAGTGTGGATGTCAATGTCCCTAAGACTACCGTACATATAGATTAAATCATGACTCTCAACAATGTACAATGTACAATGAAAGGTTAAGAATTGAGCATTAATCATTATCAATACTTATTTTTTGACCTGCGCTCCTAGTTATTATCTTGATTAATGGCAGCCTACTTTCCTGTTAGAAGGGAGACACAGTCGGTAAAATTTAGCAGAACCCCAAGAAAAGCAGAGTAGATACAAGAGGATTAAGCCTGTGCTATACATCGCAGAAGTAAAAAAGCAAGAGAAAACGTTTCTGGGTGGAAGGAGGACTATTCTTCATTTATTGGCTTGTCAACAAAATGATAATCGTTGGAGCACGCTCCCAGCAGAAGAAACGGTGACCACTGATGATATCCCCCAACCGTTTGGGGAAGGGGCTTTGGTGACTGTTAATTTGGGGGCAAATCGTCAAGTTCAGGGAAAGGTGGAGTTGGCTGGGGAAAAGGTGGCAAATTGGTTGCAATCATTTTCTCGACAGGTGGAAAAAACGAAGGGTCAACAAGAGGAAATTGAGCAATGGAAGCAGTCTCTGAGTTATCAAGCGGATGAACTTAACCGCCGTCAAGAAGAGTTGGAACAAACTGAGGAACAGTTGGCGGAAAAGGAGCAGGAATTAAGTCAATTAGAACAGGAACGCGCCGAAATTGAAAAGTTACGGGAACAATGGGAGCGCGATCGCGCTGAGTTAGAGGGGGCATGGGAACAACTGCGGGGAGAACAACAACGCTTAGAAAATCAACAAGCAGATCTGCAAGGAAAGCAAGGACTCACTCCCGAACAAACCCAATCTATACGGGATTTAGTAAAACAATTTGAAGGGGGAGAACTTCCCTCACAAGCTCTTAGTAATCTTCAACAATTTCTCAATGACCGTTTAAAGGCAATTCAAGGTCAATGGCAAACCCTGGATCAAGAACGAGAAAAAGCTGAGGAAAAACAAAAGGAAGCTCAAAAAGCAAGTGATAACTTAAACAGTTCTCGTCAAGACTTAAAAGAGAAAGAAAAGAATTTACTCGAAACCCAACGTCATTTAGCCACCGTTCAAAGTCAACTCGATACCAAACAGCAAATTGTTACTTATCTTGGAACTCAACTCCAAAAACAAAGTGAGGCTAGAGATGTTTTATCTCGCTTAGTTATCAATTCGCCGCAATTAAAAATCCAACAAGAGGTGGATACTAAGTCTCTAGAAGAGATGCCTATGGAACAGTTAGAAACTGATCTCAATTCGATTCAAAAATCTTTTGAAGGGGCGGTCTCTTTTGTGAAGGAACAAGAAGAGGAATTAGCTTATCAATTAGACAGTGTTCGGGAATTAGAAGAACAATTAAATCAAGCAGGAGAAGCCGAACAAGAAAGTATTAAAAATGAGTTAGCAGAAGAACAAGATCGGTATCGTTTTTTAGAAAAAACTCTTGTTGGTCAACGTCGAAATTTAATGGCAAGGGAAGATGTTTTAGAGCAATATAAGGAAATTTTACAACGTCGCCAAGGCAATTTTGATGAAGAAGCCACTCCTTCCAAGGTTGATTTAAGTCCGATTTTTAACAAAATTGATACCCAGCGAGATTATAGTGAAGACGAGTTTCATCAAGTGAATGATGAAATTGAAGAATTGAAAGGCAAGATCGAAGAAATTGAAGAGCAAGTGAAACAACAACAGAAAGATTACGACGATGCTTGTGAAAAAATCAAGGAATTAGAAAATCATTGGCTGGCTGTGCAAAAAGAGGCAAATGAGTTATCAACTCGTGTCACTGTCAATGGCGAAATATTACAGGATCGAGATCAAGAATTACAGGAAATTAAAAAACAAGTGGAGCAAATGACACAAGACGGGAAAAATGGTAATTCTCAAGGGCAACAAAATTCTTTATCAAAGGTGAAAGAGTTATTATCAAGTTTGGCGACAGGTTGATTGCAAGCAGATCTGTTGGTTTTGTACTTGGGCGTAGTAATGATTGGGAAAAGATGAGGTGCGAGTCCGATTAGGTGCATTAATGAGAGCAGTTAGTTCTTCAATTTGCTCGAAAGTTGGGGCTTGATTTAAGTTTTGATGCCAAAATAGACGCATGACTCTCCTTTGCAGGGCTAGAGGCGCAGTTTGGAGAGGCTGGCGAGTTAAACAGTTTCTTGGTTCCTGAATTGAGGCTTGCTGGAAAAGATCAGTGGCAAGGTGGTGAAGATACTCCGTTTCGGCTTGTAAAACGTCGCTAGCTTGAGTGAGGGCTATTTCCACCTGCGGATTGAAATTGGCTTTAATTTGGGGCAAAATTTCTTGTCTGAGGCGATTTCTGGCATAAGCTAGGTTATGATTAGCTGGGTCTTCCCAAATTGGAAGTTGAAATTGTTGGCAGATTTGTTGGGTTTCTTGGCGGAAAAAGTTTAGCAAGGGACGAATTAACGTTAAGTTAGGGGTAAGCGGTCTTTGCCAAGTTAGGGCTTGTAAGCCATCACTCCCACTCCCTCGGATTAGATTGTAGAGTAGAGTTTCAGCGCGATCGCTGCCGGTATGGGCAGTAACTAAATAAGCATAACCCTGTTCCTCACCGCATTGGCTTAAAACTTCATATCGCCACGTTCTCGCCGCTGCTTCCGTTTGGGTGACAGGGGTTTTTGCCCGAAGCAGAAAAAACGGCAGAGCAAACGTTTTGACCACTTCTCGGACATGATTTGCCATTCCTTGATCCTCCGACCAACGATGATCACAATGAGCAACCGCTAAATCCCACTGCCATTTCGGTTGTAAATCCGAGAATAACTTTAGAAGGGAAAGGGAATCTTGTCCGCCAGATACCGCGAGGAGAATCCTTGATTGTTTCGGTAGTAATTGTCGCTGGCGAAGGGTTTTATGGATTCTGGCATGAAAATCGCTCCAACTCATTCCGTTAAACCGTGTTGAAGGGCAAATCTAACTAACTCAGTTCGACTATTGGTTCCCGTTTTGCTAAAGAGACGACTGACATATTTTTCCACGTTTCTGACGCTTGTTTCTAAGCGACGAGCAATTTCTTTGTTCATCAATCCTTCTGCAACCAGATTAAGAATACTTTGTTCCCGAGGAGTCAAATCAATTTTAATCGGACTCGGGGTGGTTTTACTTTGTCCTTGTTGTCCAAGAAGGGTTTTAATTTCTGCAATTTGCTGAGAAATGGCACTTAAGTCTGAACTATCCTCACTACTCCCTTCATGGAGGGTTTCCCGTCGTGAGAGCAAGTTTTTCACAATCGCCACCAATTCATCGGGATCAAACGGCTTAGATAGATAAGCATCACATCCTGTTTCATATCCCTTAATGCGATCTGCGGTCATCCCTTTTGCCGTTAGAAAAATCACTGGTAAGTTTTTAAACTGGGGGTCATTCCGTAATTGTTCTAAAAACTGATAACCATTAACTTCTGGCATCATAATATCGGTAATGACCAAAGTGGGAGTTTCCTGTTCCATGACTTCCCATCCTTGTTGAGCATTACTGGCTACTTTGACAATAAATCCTTCGTCCTCTAAATAGGCTTCTACGGCTTCTCGCAAGCCCGGTTCATCATCGACTAACAGGATTTTACTTGCTTCTTGCTCTGTCATCTTTTTTACTTCTGCGTTGATCATCCATTTATCTCTCATTTTAGAAGAGATTTGACCGATTAAGGGAGATATCTTGGCGCAAGTTGGTGAAAGCATCCCAGAGATAAGCAAGAATAATTTGTCTAGATTGAGCGAACTATATACAATGGAAGCTAAAACAGTTTCACAGGGTTTGTTACCGTAATGGCTTCAACGACGACAATTACGAATAATCCAGACAAAGAGAAGGCCCTCAATCTGGTTCTTAATCAAATTGAACGTAATTTTGGTAAAGGATCAATTATGCGTCTGGGGGATGCGGCGCAAATGAAGGTAGAAACCATCCCCACAGGGGCGCATACTTTAGATATTGCTTTGGGGGGAGGATTACCAAAAGGAAGAGTTATTGAGATTTATGGGCCGGAAAGTTCTGGAAAAACGACCTTAGCCTTACACGCGCTCGCGGAAGCCCAAAAAGCAGGAGGAGTCGCTGCGTTTGTGGATGCGGAACACGCTCTCGATCCGACTTATGCTGAGGCGCTAGGGGTTGACATTGAGAATCTTTTAGTGTCTCAACCAGACACAGGAGAGGCTGCTTTAGAAATTGTGGATCAGCTAGTTCGTTCCGCTGCGGTTGATATTGTGGTGGTTGACTCTGTGGCAGCATTAACCCCTCGTGCTGAAATTGAAGGAGAAATGGGTGATACCCAAGTGGGATTACAAGCCCGTTTAATGAGTAAGGCGTTACGAAAAATTGCGGGAAATATTGGCAAGTCGGGTTGTACGGTGGTTTTCTTAAACCAATTGCGGCAGAAAATTGGGGTGACTTATGGTAGCCCTGAAACCACTACTGGGGGAAATGCCCTGAAATTCTATTGTTCGGTGCGTCTGGATATTCGTCGCATTCAAACCTTAAAGAAAGGTAGTGAAGGGGAGTATGGCATTCGGGCGAAGGTGAAAGTGGCTAAAAATAAGGTTGCCCCCCCGTTCCGAATTGCTGAGTTTGATATTATTTTTGGGAGTGGCATTTCTCAGTTGGGTTGTTTAGTGGATATTGCGGAACAAACGGATGTTATTAACCGCAAAGGAGCTTGGTATAGCTACAATGGGGATAATATTGCCCAAGGGCGAGATAATACCATTAAATATTTAGAAGAAAACCCTGAAAAAGTAACCGAGATTGAAGCGGCAGTCCATGAGAAAATTGAAATGGGGGCTTTAGTGCAAGGAAATTCTGCTTCTAATAAGAAGTCTAAGAATAATAGCAATGCCACTGAAGAATCAGAGGTAGCCGAAACTGAGGAAGAAGTTTAAGGCAAAAGCGCGATCGCGCCGTAGGTACGGTTGGGGGTCAATCGCGCTTGTTGGGAAAGCTAGGGAGCAACAAGCCCCCCCATATAGGAAAGAAAAGCAATTTTAAATCTTCCGAGAATAATACTCAACCACGAGGAGTTCATTCACTTGCAAGGCGACCCAATCCCGTTCAATCACCCCATTCACTTTGCCAGTGTAAGTATTTTTATCAAATTCTAAATGGCTGGGAAGGTTAGATAACCCGGGGTATTCCATATTGCGTTCTACTAGCTGACGAGACCGATCGCGATCGCGCACGGCAATGACATCGCCAGGACGGCACTGATAACTGGGAATATCCATCACCCGTCCGTTTACCAAAATATGACCATGATTAACTAACTGACGCGCTGCGGGAATTGTTCCCGCCATTCCCATCCGAAAAACGGTATTATCCAGACGCATTTCCAACAATTCCAGTAGGGTATTCCCGGTCGAACCGGTGGCGCGACGAGCTTTTTTCATATAGCCCATCAACTGTTTTTCCGTAACCCCATAGTTGTAGCGCAGTTTTTGCTTTTCTTCTAGGCGAATGGCATATTCGGAACGTTTCCGCCGCGCTTGACCATGTTGACCTGGGGGATACGCTTTACGAGCAGTTTTTCGGGTTAACCCAGGTAATTCCCCTAAGCGTCGCGTAACTCGCAAACGAGGGCCTCGATATCTAGACATATAGCTTTGACTTCATTAAAATTTTCCTTCACAGACCTGCTATTTTAACATAGAAAAACGGTTACTCGGCAGCCATCTCAATTGGGGAAGATTTGAAGAACAACATACCCCATGCAAGAAGCTCCAATCGTGTAGTAAGCAGTGGGAAGCAGCAACTTCCGAATTAACACCCCTTCTCGACCGACCATCGCCACAGTAGCAGCGGCGGCGACAACATTAGAAACACAGATCATATTGCCGGCAGAAGCCCCCACTGTTTGCAAACCGAGAATTAAGTCTGGGGGTAAATTGGTTTGTTCGGCTACGCCAAATTGAAATAAGGAAAACATCAAATTACTCACGGTGACACTTCCGGCAATAAATGACCCAATTAACCCCACAATCGAAGCTAACCAAGACCAAGTTTGGGTGAAAAGTGCAGAAGCCTGATCTGCCAAATAAACCGGCATACTCGGTAAGTCTAATTGATTGCTATCAGTGCCAATAAAAACTTGTGCCATCGCAACGGCTCCCACTAAAGGAATGACAGCAGATAACAACTGTTTTGCGGCGATCAAAAGAGCTTTTTGAGAGCGAGACGGGGATAATTGAAACAGAGCAATGCTGATGATAACAACGACAATAAATAAGGTGGGAGGAAGATAGAGAGGAGTGGAACTAATTTCCACCTCAGTTCCCAACACTTGTTCCCAACTCAAACGAAACCCTTGTAAAAATTCCTTAAAGGGTAAAAACTCCAAACGTGATAAGAGGAGTAACGCCGCCACTAAACCATAGGGAGACCAAGCCAGCCCAATCGGCAGCGATCGCGCTCTTATTTCTTGCACCTCATAGTCTGGACTCGACCAACTTTCTAACCATTGATTCGCTTCAGGAAAATCCCAAGCCCGTTGAATCGGAAACCAGCCTCGACTCACTGCGGTAATGACTAATAATAATCCCACCATCCCCCCAACTAACGTGGGAAACTCGGGCCCAATGAACATCGCCGTTAGCAAATAGGGAACAACAAACGCAGCCCCGGCAAAGAGCAAGAATTTCCATTCTGAAACCGCAGAACGCCAATCAGGTTCAGAGCTAAACATGACGGTGAGGATGGCAACAATGACCAAGGGTAAGAAAAACCCGAGAACAGCATGAATGAGAGCCGCTTTTAGGGTAATGTCTTGTAAAAATTGTTCCATGGTTAGCCCAGAGGTTTGCAAGTAATTGGTCACGAGTTCGGTATTCCCCAGTCCACTGCGAATCCCCACAATAATCGGTGTTCCCACCGCCCCAAATGTCGAGGGAGTGCTTTGAATAATTAAAGTCACCATCACCGAAGCCAATGGGGGAAAACCAATGGCTACCAGGAGGGGAACACAAATGACAGCCGGCGTGCCAAATCCTGCTGCGCCCTCAATAAAAGAGCCAAATAACCAAGCCACAATGACGACTTGCACACGGCGATCTGGGGAAATGCTTAATAAACTATTCCGAATAACGCTTAAAGCTCCCGCCTGACTGATAATATTCAGCAGTAGCATAGCCCCGAAGAGGATATAAAGAATTTCTAGAGCAATGACGACTCCTCGCAGTGAAGTGGCGGCAAGCATCTCTGGGCTCACTTGCCAGACGACTCCTGCGCTAATGGCAGTAATCCCATAAACAATGGGCATGGCAATACTGGCTGGTTGTTTGGCGAGAACGAGCAGTAAAAAAATAGAAAGAATGGGAAGGAGTGCAAAAATTGTGTAGAGCAATGTTTACCCTCGATAATGGTTCGGAGCTTAGTTTACAGGTTAGTTTTATATTTGTTAAGACATCTAGGCTGAATTAGAGCCTTTAAAAACCCGAATCGTTAAGGGGTAAAAATAAAATTGTCCTTTTTTTGCCTTCATGGCTGCGGTGGGAGCAAGAGCTAAACTCCAAATTGTCATCAAAATAGAAACAATGCGTCCTGTTTGACTAATTCCTCTTGTGACAAGCGCGATCGCGCCCACAGAACTTTCCACCTCGGCCCCAAATACGGCTAAATAAATAAAAAAGCCAATAATTCCGATGACAAAAAACACAATACTGTACAAAAATAGCGCGATTTGAAAATTAAGAGCCTCTCTCCCCTGAAAATCAATATAGTCTGAACCTTCACGCTTCAATAACCACACCACCCCTACAATAATCACATTAATTAACGGCAAGGGAAATTGCAGCCAATAAAGAGGAATCCAAACTAATCCTGCTAAATGACAAATCATTGCCCACTTGATTTCCTCTGGTGTGATATTTGCCACAATGACTCCTGCCTACCAAAGCTGATCAAAACAAAAAGCGCATTAACAAAGAACCAACACTGGTTAAAACACGACTTAAGCCACCGCCGCCACCGCCATTATCTTCTCGCTGTTGCCGAGCAATTTTCATCGCTTCTAGAAACTGCTTTGAGGCTTCTACCCCTGTCGGATTGTCTTGGGAAGCAAATAACTCCGCCGCTAACTGACCATCCTCAATTGCCCCAACTTCATCCCCTAATTCATAACGCGCCACCCCTCTTCCTAAATAAGCTGGCGCATAGTCATTATCGGCTTCAATGGCTCGATTACAGTATTCAATGGCAGTCTCATAGTTCTTTTCTTGAGCTTCAGCAACTGCTAGACGATACAGTTGTTCCGCCGAACTTGCGCTCGTGGGAATCCCAACCGCTCGTTGAATATAGGCTTTTTCTAAACTTGTCCCTTGTAAGTTGGCATTGGTGAGATAAGCATTTCTTAAATCAGTTCCCTGTAAATTAACCGCCGTTAAATTAGCCCCAGTTAAATCTGCCCCATTCAGGGAAGCCCCGGTTAAATTAGCTCCGGTTAAATCAGCGCCCGAGAGATTCGCACGACTGAGGTTGGCATTGGTTAAGTTTGCCCCTTTTAATTGCGCTCCTGCTAAGTCGGCTCTGACTAAGCCCGCATTAACCAGATTACAATCTTGGCATTGTCCACTCGATAACAGCTGATTGAGATGGCTTAAATTCTCACTCAGCGCTGGAGATGCCGACATCAGCACCGTTAAAACAGTAGCGGTAGTAGCAGTACGCAGTAACATAAACCCTCGGTAAAAAATTATTTTTCGGCTTCCCGTTCTAGGAAAAGGGTAACTGGCCCATCATTTTCTAAACTTACCTGCATATTAGCACCAAACTCTCCCGTTTCAATTTTTAATCCCGTGGCTTTTAGCTTCTCCACAAACCTTTCATAAAGCAATTGTGCTGTATCAGGAGACGCAGCTTGACTAAAGGAGGGGCGACGACCTTTGCGACAATCTCCATAAAGGGTAAACTGGCTGACAACTAAAATTTCTCCCTGTATTTCTTGGACAGAATAATTCCAGCTAGTGGTATTTTCCCCAGGAAATAATCTTAAATCGAGACATTTTCGAGCCATCCAATCGAGTTCTGAATCGGTATCTGTATCAGTAATCCCCACCAGTAAGTTTAAGCCGCGTCCAATTTTTCCGATAACGTTGCCATCAACAACAACTTGTGAAGATTTCACTCTTTGTAAAACGATACGCATGATTTATTAGTCATTGGTCATTAGTCATTAGTCATTAGTCATTCGTTATTTGTTCACTGGTTTACAAAGGACAAACAACAACGAGTTAAGTGTAACAAGATTTTCCCAGGACTAATTAAGGGTAGAGTGCTTAACCACAATGGAACGACGGGGCCAGCGTTCAATTTTTCCTTCTTTTTCTAACTCACGCAGTAAGCGAGTGACACTCACCCGAGAGCCGCCGACAGCTTCTGCTATCTCTTGGTGGGTGAGCTTAAAGTTGATTTGCCATCCGCTATCCACTTGACAACCCAATTTCTGGGCAAGCCACACGAGAAATAGCCGTAACCGCTCTTGTAAAGGTTCAACCCGATTAATATACAATAACTTTTCGTTTTCTTGACAATGATGAGATAAACATTGCCCCCAATGCGACCACTCTTTACTAACCACTCGCTGCACCTCAACATCGCTTCGACATTGCATCAAGTAAGGAGAAACCACGGATAACGGCGGCCCCACTAATTCGCCTCTCCCCCAATAACCGACAATAATGGCATTCCCTTCTTGAGTCCAGGTATAGGTTTTAATTACGCCTGTTTTAATTAGCCATGCCCATTGGGGAGACGCTGGTAGATGCTCTCCGATGCTGAAATTCGCTTCTTTGGGGAAGCTAAGTAGTTCTGAGTAGAGAAGGTTGGATTGTGGCTTCATCAATCTTAATAGAAATTTTTTTCAACTACTTCTGTTATAAGGTAAACTATCCTAGAAAAGCAATTGAATATCTTTTGCAATAGTAGAGAGGATTCATTATGAACCAAGAGCATCCTTGGTGGGCAGGTAATGCTCGCTTAACCAATCTTTCAGGACAACTCTTAGGCGCTCATGTTGCCCATGCTGGCTTAATTGTCTTCTGGGCGGGAGCGATGACGCTTTTTGAGTTAAGCCAATTTAATCCTGATCAACCCATGTTTGAACAGGGATTGATTTTATTACCCCATCTTGCGACTCAAGGCTGGGGTGTTGGAGATGGCGGTGAAATCGTCAGTACCTATCCCTTTTTTGTTATTGGGGCGTTACATCTGATTTCTTCAGCCTTTTTGGGCTTTGGAGGCATTTTCCATGCCCGATCTGAGAAACGCGTCTTAGATCAAAAGAAATTTCCCCTCTTTAGCTATGACTGGAAAGATCAAGGCAAAATGACCACCATTCTCGGGATTCACTTGGTCTTACTCGGAGGCGGTGCGTTGCTACTCGTGGCAAAAGCCATGTTTTTCGGGGGATTATACGATCCCAATTTAGAAACTGTCCGCACAGTCAGTAATCCCACTCTTAACCCCGCAACGATTTTCGGTTATCTTTTCGGCGCAGAAGGAAAACATTGGCTGGCAGCGGTGGATAATTTAGAAGATGTCGTTGGCGGTCACATTTGGATTGCCATTTTACTCATTGCTGGCGGTATTTTCCACGTTGCCACGAAACCCTACGGCTGGACGCAATCATTATTTGTTTGGTCGGGAGAAGCCTATCTTTCTTACAGTTTAGGGGCTTTAGCCTTAATGGGCTTTATTGCCACTTATTTTGTTTCCGTGAATACGACGGTGTATCCAGAAGTCTTTTATGGGCCAGCGTTAGAAATTCGCTTGGGGATTGTTCCTTATTTTGCTTCCCCTGATCCCAATTTAGTTTCGGCTCGCACTTGGCTGGCAAATGCTCATTTCTGGCTGGCGTTTTTCTTGTTACAAGGCCATATTTGGCACGCACTACGGGCTGCTGGCTTTGACTTCCAACAAGGTCGCGTTAGTGATGAAAGTGCTTCTTCGGCAACATAAATTTTTTTGAATTATAAATGCAAATAGTTTGCAAGGAGGAATTGGAATGACGGCGGTTATTGCTAATAGTCCCAATAAAGAACAAATCCCTGATGTAGGGTGGTGGGCTGGAAATGCTCGCTTTGTCAATCTCTCGGGTAAATTACTCGGCGCTCATGTTGCCCATGCAGGGTTAATTACCTTTTGGGCAGGGGCGATGACGCTGTTTGAAATCTCCCGTTATACGCCCAGTGAACCGATGTATGAGCAGGGATTGATTTTACTCCCCCACTTAACCACCTTGGGCTTTGGTGTTGGTAGCGGGGGAGAGGTGGTTAGTACCTATCCCTATTTTGTCATTGCTGTGTTACATATTGTCTCTTCTGCGGTTTTAGGCGCGGGAGGCGTTTATCATGCGCTCTTGGGGCCAGAGGTTTTACCGCAAAATAATAAGTTTGCTGGCTTTTTTGGCTATGACTGGGAAGATAAAAATAAGATGACGACGATTTTGGGGATTCATTTAATTTTCCTTGGTGTTGGTGCGTTTCTCCTTGTCTCTAAAGCCATGTTTTGGGGCGGTATTTTTGACCCTTGGGCTGGCAGTGATGGTGCTGTGCGCGTTGTTAATAATCCTACACTCAATCCCCTGACTATTTTCGGCTATCTCTGGGGTAATCATGGCTGGGATGGACTGGCTGCTGTCGATAACTTAGAAGATGTAGTCGGTGGTCATCTCTGGATCAGCTTGATTCTAGTTGCTGGCGGTGTGTTTCACATTTTGACCCAACCTTTTGCTTGGGCGCGACGGGTGCTGTTTTATTCCGGTGAAGCGTATTTGTGTTACAGTCTTGGCGCGATCGCGTATATGGGGATTTTAGCGGGCTATTTTGTCAGTGTGAATGACACTGTCTATCCCGAAGTCTTTTTTGGGGCAGCAGGAAACTGGGAAACCGTTAGCGGAACCGTTTCGGCACGAGGTTGGTTAGCCAGTTTTCACTATGCCTTAGGCGCAATTTTCCTGTTAGGACATTTGTGGCACGCCATTCGTGTTCGCGGTGCTGCTGCTGGGTTCGATTTCAAACAAGGGGATGTCATTCAAGCCTATGGAGAAAGCTATGAAGGCAACCTTGCTACCCCTGTCAATTCTAGCGATATTACCTTGAAGTTTGTTGCTAATTTACCCATCTATCGCGATGGGTTATCCCCACTGATGCGCGGTTTAGAAATTGGCATGGCACACGGTTACTGGATCATTGGCCCCTTTGCTGTTTTAGGGCCCTTACGCAATAGTGAGTCTGGCTTACTCGCGGCATTAGTCAGTGCTTGTGCCTTAATTGTGATTATGACCGTTTGCCTCTCCATTTATGGCAGTGTTTCTTTTGAGAAAGAGGTAGAAACGATTCCGAATGTTCCTGCTGGCATTAAAACCAAAGAAGGCTGGAGTTTATTTACAGGAGGATTCCTCGTTGGAGGTGTTGGCGGAGCAATTTTTGCGTACCTCTTATTAGACCAATTTGTTGAGCTAATTTTCTAAACTTTTAAGCTCATTTTGATACGTTTCCTTGTCTTCTAAATCATTAGGAGGCGAGGAACTTTCTGTGCCAATTTTTAGGAATTAAAGTAGCAAAAAAATTTTCTAAAATAGTTGACAAATATTAGCAACTGAGTTTAATCTAAAAACAGAAAAGAAATTTATTCCCTATCTTAAAAATGAATGTTTGTCCTTGCTGTCGTGGGCAACTATTACGCCAAGTTAGTCGGCATCGCATTTACTGGTTTTGCCCTCACTGTTGGCAAGAAATGCCAGTTAAGACAGCAAAAGTTAATACCAAGTTAGTCACTTTAGTTAAGGAGTAGATAATGGCGAAAATTGGATTATTTTTCGGTTCAACCACAGGAAACACACAAGACATTGCCGAGCGGATTCAAAAGGAGTTTGGCGGTGAGGATGTGGTCAAATTACATGAAATTTCAGAAGTTGAAGATAATGAATTTGAAGATTACGAAAATATCATTATTGCTTGCCCGACTTGGGATATTGGACAGTTACAAAGTGACTGGGAAGGGTATTATCCTGAGTTAGATGAAGCAGATTTTAGTGGTAAAAAAGTTGCCTATTTTGGGGCTGGCGATCAAGAGGGGTATGCTGATAATTTTCAAGATGCCATGGGAATTTTAGAAGAAAAAGTTTCCGAATTAGGGGGCAAAACGGTCGGATATTGGTCAACCGATGGCTATGATTTTAATGAATCCCAAGCCATCCGAAATGGCAAGTTTGTGGGATTAGCCTTAGATGAAGATAATCAAGATGATCTAACCGATGAACGGATTAGTGCTTGGGTAAAGCAACTAAAAAGTGAATTTGATCTTTAAGCAGTAAATCGTTAATGGTTAGCAGTTTTGTTAACTATTAACCCTCTGATGTCATAATTGAATCAAAAGAAAGCGCGATCGTTTGCTTATTCTTTACCCGTTTCATTTCGTAATCAAGATACCTAATTTTTAGTTTCTAGAATAGTAATGATGTCAAAAAAACCGATTGCCGTTTGGCTAACTCCCAATCCTGTTTTTCATAGTTTTCATTCTCCTTTATTGTGCGATCTATCTCAATATGGTTCTGTTGCCCATTGGGAATATTTGCAAAGTCAAGACGAAGCCGCTTCTTTACAAAATGCGATTAGTTCAGTGGGTGATTATTTAGATACTTTATCCCCCTCGGTTCATTTAATTGGACATGGGTTAGGAGGATGGTTAGGATTATTATATGCTCGTCAATTTCCCAGTCGAATTAAGTCTTTAACCTTATTAGGAGTGGCATCGAATCCCGCTTTAGATTGGCAAGCGTATTACTATAGTTTATTTAAGCATTTGCGATGCCCCAAAGGAATTATTTTAGAACAGATGGTTTATAACCTGTTTGGGGAACAAAACCGTACTATGAGCCATTATTTATCGGAAGTGTTACGACGAGATTTGCAATCGTCTCCTTCTCCTCATTCTTTGTTTAAGGAAGTGAGTGATCAAGAAGGGGGGATTGATATTCCCTTATTAGTTTGTGGAAGTGAAGATGATTTAGTCGTCCCGCCGACAGCGATTAAAGGTTGGAAAAGCTATCTCAAACCGAAACGGGATGAGGTATGGTTAACCTCTCGTGGCTATCACTTTTTCCATTACTTCTATCCGCAAGAAGTTGGAACAAAAATACGGCAGTTTTGGCAAGAAAAAGAAGAACAGAACGTACAAGGAAATGAACTCATTTATCAGTTACCTTCCTAAACTTACACCAGCCTAAGATTTTTTAAGGGGTAATTTTCTCACCCAAGCCGTTTGAATAAAAATAATCGCTGATAAAATAGCTGCCAAAAATGCACCAGTAATCCATTTAATGGCATTTTGCAATAAACTAGAGCGCCCCTCAGACTGAGTATTGGTTGCTTGTTGCTTAAGCTGAGTCTGCTGTTGTTCTAAACGCGAAAGAATTTCCTGTCGTAATTGTTGTGGATTATCAGCATCAATTGATTGACCAATATTTGGTAATTGTTGGGCAATTTGTGATAATTGTTGGGGGTTAGCGTCTTCAACTAAGTTTTTGATTTGTTCAATTTGCTCAACTCTTTGTTCAGTTTGACCGCTAATTTGCTCTTGATTCTTCTCAAGAATTCGTATCGTATCAAAAATACCTAAAGGAACTAAAAAGAGAAAAAAAGCAGCAATCACTAAACTTAGAAAGGATAATATTTTTGATAGTAAGCGTTCTGGGAATTTCCATTGCGAAGCATCTCCTAAAAAAACAAAAGCCAGTCCAATTAATGGCACGGGAACTCTTTCCACAATTTGTCCAATAACTTGTAGTTCCCAATCAGGGTTAGTAAATTGAGGGGGATAAATGATAAAAATTACGTCAAGTAAGGCAAAAACTAATAAGCCATAACCGATGTAACGTAAAATAGAAATTGCAGAACCTAAATTTTTGTTTTGTTGCACCATAATAGCTCCTAATTAGTGGGATAAAAAGTTGGGAGTGACTCATACCAAGAGAACCATGCTTGTTCTAGCGTTGGATAATCATCCAATGTTCGTTCTTTCTCACTAACTATATCATGAAAATTAACTGTAACAATTGTAAATAAACAACTGCGATTAATTAAATCTTGTTGCCCTAATAACCAAGGGAGGATTCTCTTTGCTTGTAATCCGTATTGAGAGATATTTTGGGCAAACTGTTGAGAGGTAACAGTGGTTTCACCATAGGGATTAATACAACTAGCGATTGTCGGTTGGTTTTCATAAATAAAAAAGGCATAAAATCCAATGTTATCTTGATATTTAATTTCAAAATTTAAAGTTGCAGGTGGAATATCTTGATAAATTTGTAAAAAGCGATTGACATTGCCTTCACTACTATAAATATAGTAAGTTTTGATTTGTAACTGTTGATTTTTCTTTTGATATTGCCAGCTTTGAGCATTTTCGGTGCTAGCAATGGACTCACTATTCACAAATTGCCAGTTATCTAAAATGACTTTTTCTGGGAAATCAATTGTTTCTTCGTTGGTTTGAGCAGAGTTAGAAGAAAAAAATAATCCTCTGATTAAAATCGTTGTGGTTGCAAGAAAAGCGATGCCAAGAATTGCTGTTTGTATCTTTTGCCAGTTTTGCTTCATTCTTCCAATTGATTCACTTCATTTCGGGTTTCTCGTAAAATTGTAAACCAAGTAATGGCAGCAAAGATTAAAACACTAATGACAAAAAATACCACTGATCCCTCGCCACTATGCCAATAATCAAAGGCTTCTTGATTACCACTGGCGACGAATAAAGCCAGTAAGGCGACGCGAGCAGCATTTACGCCAAAGCCAATGATAATTGAGAGGAAAACGGCATAAAGTTTTTGATACCATTGTGTTGGAAATAAAAGAATAAATAATACTGCAATATTTAACATTTGGGTGATGCTTTCAATACCAGAACAAGCGCCATAAACTTCCACTCGTCCTCCTGGAAGCATAATATATAAGTCTTGGCGTTCTACAGCAAAGCCGGTGTACCACAGAAAAAATGTGGAAAATCTCGCTGTAATTAGGGGCAGGTTAATAAGTTCTAGAAATTGTTCAATAATTGGCGCGATCGCGAGTAAACTTAAAATGACAATTTCCTTGGCATAATAATATAATTTCGGGGCTTTGGAAGTAATTAAACATAATCCGAGAAAGGATAAAATGGGACTTAACTGTAGATGATACCCTGCTGGCGAGAAAGTCCTAACGACTACTAAACTAATTAATAAAATACCTAATGTAATCGAAATTGCCCCACTATTAAGCGGAATTTCCGTTCGCTTTTCCCATAACAGAGAAGCTACCGCTAACCATAATAAAAAACTAGTGGCAAAGAGTTCATCATTCCCTCCATTGAGTAAAAAGATCAAGTGGGCAACCATAATAGAAATGGCAATTCCGAAAAAAAGTAATATTCGCTTATCTTTGATGTTTCCAATCGTCTGTTGCATTGCTTTAACTCTCCAAAAAGTTATACCATTTTGAACAAGTAAAGTTATAGTTTATCCCCCCTAACCCCCCTTTGAAAGGGGGGAAAAGCAGATGGGAATGTATCACCAATTATTCAAAATGGTATTAAAACCGTAATCTCACTTAGATATCTTATTCTAACTCCTCAAACCCTATTTAGATCACAGTAAGGCTTTTTTAATGGTTTCTTGTCGGTAGCTCGTTATTTCAATTTCAATTTCCCTGGCTGAGGTATCTTCTATAATACGGTTCAACTGCAATAATTCAGGAACTAGGGTTCTTAGCTTTTGTGTTAATACTTCTAACGTTTCAGCTTCTGTTGCTAAACCTAGAACACTTTCACTCTCTGCTACCCAGACTTGAGCTTCTTTGTCCCAAAACGCACTAACTTCATATTTTAATTTGCTCATATTTTTCGCTCATTAGACTACCTTTTAAGATATCAAATCTAAAGATCGCGTTCTCAAATGCAGTAGAATTGAATCAAACAGCGATCGCGCTTCCCCACCTGATCGCGCTTTCAAGTGTAATAGAATTGAGAAAAACAGCGATCGCGCTTCCCCACCCGATCGCGTTCTCCAATGCTATAGAGTTAATCGAAACAGCGACCCATTAATTTTGGGATTGATAGCGCTATCCAAACCAACTAATTATCTGTCACTTCCCTCAATGCTTCTTGAAGAACTTCATCACTGACCCCTTGACGTTTCAAACTCTCAACCAAAGCCGAAACCGTATCATTTTCCAAACGTTCCAAGTCAGCACGTAGCCCTTGACCAATGTAAGCGCGAGCCAGAGGTTTATAACCTGAAAAGCCCAGTCGAGGCGCGACTCGCTTCAAATCTTCAACCACATCTTCAGGGAGACGCATGGTAATCGTTGTCATCGATCGGTTTTTGTCAAGTCGTTTTTTAAGAGTTTCAACTTTCATCAGTTCAACGTTTAGTTAAATTGTCTTTTGAAGATAAATTAACAACTTTTCTGTTACTCTCACTCTGTTGCTTTTGTAAGTCAGCAAAAATTGCTTTTAAATCATGATTGAATGACCGAGAGTATTCTTCGCGAATTTTATGAATTTCTTCTACAATTTCATCATGTAACATAATTAGCCTCCAAGTAGTTCATTAGGAGTACAAATGATTGGTAACTCGTAACTAAAATAAAAACTAATCTCTGCTAGTTTTTTCTGAATTTGAGCATTAGCAATATGCTTGCAATTCCATGTTAATAGATAATCCATTCGGTGAATAGTCGCTACTGCAATATGCAAAGCATCAACATCAGCTTTTGCAGGAAGATTGCTACGTTCTAAAAATTGTTCTGCTAAATCAAGTACAGATTGGTTTATTTCTAGTAAGGGAATACCATTCACCATTTCTAGTCGTCGAGAAGCTATTTCAACATCCCCTTTCGCAACTTCATTAATAACAGCTTGAGAGATGTACAAATCAAAGAAACTACGACGAGTTTCCCACCATTCTCGCGTTATTTCAGCATTGGCAACTAAAATCAGATTCCGACTCGGACGAGTAGTGAGATAACCTAAGATACTGGTTTCAATATAAACCGTTTCACTCATATACAGAAAAATTTGTACAATTGAGTTTAGTTGCCTCTTTAGAACCAATATAAGTTTAGCATTGGTCAAGCATCTTCAGTAATCACTTCATTACCTCCCAAAACAAAAAATTTTGCGCTTCTCGCTAAAATACCAAAAAGGACGAATGTAGAGGAAAAGCAATGGCGCAACAGTGGCAATTTTGGATCGATCGCGGCGGCACATTTACTGATATCGTCGCCAAAGGAGATGATGGTCAAATCATTACCCATAAACTTCTCTCCGAAAACCCCGACCATTACCAAGATGCAGCCATTCAAGGCATTCGAGACCTCCTTGGCTTAACCCCAGATCAACCCCTCCCCAGCCACAAAATTCAGGCTGTTAAAATGGGAACAACTGTCGCCACCAATGCACTGTTAGAACACAAAGGAGAACGAGTTGTCCTTCTCATTACCAAAGGCTTTCGGGATGCACTCCGCATTGGCTACCAAAACCGTCCCGATATTTTCGCCCGTGAGATCATTCTCCCTGAAATGATCTATGAAAAGGTCATTGAAGTTGAAGAAAGAATTAATGCGAATGGCGAAATTGTCACCCCTCTCAATACTGAACAAGTCAAACAAGAACTAAAATCCGCCTATGACGACGGAATTAGAAGTTGCGCCATTGTCTTAATGCACGGCTATCGTTATTCGCACCACGAAAAAGAAATCGCGGAAATTGCACGCCATTTAGAGGCGAACGACCGTTCGCCCCTACGGTTTACCCAAATCTCCGTTTCCCATCAAGTCGCCCCCTTAATGAAACTGGTCAGTCGTGGAGATACCACCGTTGTCGATGCTTATCTTTCTCCCATTTTGCGCCGATATGTGGAACAAGTCGCCAGTCAGCTAAACCTCAGCGAAGATAACGCTACCCAACTTCTGTTTATGCAGTCAAACGGCGGCTTAGTCGATGCAAAACACTTTCAAGGCAAAGATAGCATTTTATCGGGTCCGGCTGGAGGCATTGTCGGTGCGGTGAAAACCAGCCAAATTGCAGGCTACGACAAAATCATCAGCTTTGATATGGGGGGAACTTCCACTGATGTCGCCCATTATGCAGGAGAATACGAACGCAACCTCGAAACAGAAATTGCAGGAGTGCGCCTAAAAACACCCATGATGGCAATTCATACCGTCGCTGCGGGGGGTGGGTCAATTGTCGAGTTTGATGGGTCACGATACCGCGTAGGACCCGATTCTGCGGGGGCGTATCCCGGACCTGCCGCCTATGGAAATGGCGGACCCTTGACCATCACTGATTGTAATGTAAAAGTCGGAAAGCTCCAACCTCAATTCTTTCCCCATGTCTTTGGGAAAAACCAAAATGAACCCTTAAATGTGGAAGCTGTAGAAGCAAAATTTCAGGAATTAACCGCAAAAATTGGCGATAATCGTCCCCCAGAAGCCGTTGCGTCAGGGTTTCTCGCCATTGCTGTGGAAAAGATGGCAAATGCCATCAAGAAAATCTCCCTGGAAAAAGGCTATGATGTTTCCCAATACACCCTATGCTGTTTTGGCGGTGCAGGAGGACAACACGCTTGTCTCATTGCCGATGCGTTGGGGATGAAACGAGTGTTAATTCATCCTTATGCAGGGGTATTATCAGCTTATGGAATTGGTTTAGCAGATATTCGCGTCTTACGAGAACAAACCGTTGAAGCGAGATTGACTCCTAATCTAGATTTAGATTCTATCTTCTCACCTTTAATCGCAGATGCACAACAAGAGTTATCGCAACAAACTCACTCTTCCTCACCAGAAACAACAATACCCTTTTCAAACAGTACCTCCCTTAATGAGGGAATCCCCCCTATCCCCCCTTTGAAAGGGGGGAACTACGGCATAACTATACAGCAAAAAGTTCATCTCAAATACGAAGGAACAGATTCTCCCCTACTAGTGAATTATGGGGAAGCAATGGAACAAGAATTTCAAACCCTTCATCAACAGCGTTACGGGTTTGTGATGGAAGGAAAACC
>CAZTXK010000007.1:0-26881 GCA_964617275.1 uncultured Dactylococcopsis sp.
AATGATGAGTACGGGCGAACGGCCGTTCGCCCCTACCAATGACTAATTACATCGTTAAAGATTGCGGATCATTTTCCATCAACTGCGCTAAGTCTTGTAAAAACGCAGCCGCATGAGCGCCATAAATAATGCGATGATCGCAAGTAATCGTCACACTCATCTGACGGCGAACCCCAAACATCCCATCATCAGTTGCCACAACCTGCGGTTGAGAAGCCCCAATTGCGAGAATTCCGCCTTGTCCAGGGGGTAAAATAGCATCAAAACGGTCAACCCCAAACATTCCCAAATTAGAGAGAGTAAACGTTCCAGTGCTATATTCCTCAGGTTGTAACTGTTTGCTACGGGCGCGTTTCACTAAATCTTTCCAATTGCGAGAGAGGGTATAAATATCTTGTTCGGCGGCATTGCGTAAAACCGGTGTAATTAAGCCCCCATCTTCCATGGCGACAGCAACGGCAATATTAATCGCCCCATGATATTGGGTTCCTTTTTCCGTATAACTAGCATTGACAATGGGATGCTTTTGCAACGTCATCGCCACCGCTTTGGCGAGTAATGCCGTCATCGTCACCCCTTTCGACTTAATTTGCTTATAGAGTTTGTCGAGTTCATCGGTGGTGATGGTATAGCCCACATGGAAAGTCGGAACTTGTACCGTCGCCACCATATTTTGCACCACCGAATTTTGCAGCGTGGTAAAGGGAACGACTTCCCCACTAACCGGTTGGGCTGGCGTGGGAGGAGTTTGGGGTGCAGGTTGCGGTGCTGGCTGTGGCGTAGCTGCCGATTGGGCTGTCGGAGTAGGGGTAGAAGACTTACCAGCTGCTGCTTCAATATCACTCGCCACAATGCGCCCGTGGGGGCCACTTCCTTGTAATGTCGAAAGCTCAACCCCATATTCTTTGGCTAATTTGCGAGCGCGAGGAGACGCGACCACGCGACCATCCTGCTTTTTATTCGCGGCGGCTGCGGGTTGTGGGGTTGGTTCTTCGGGTTTGGCGGCAGGCGCTTCGTCTAGAGGAGTTTTCGGCGTGCTTTCACTACTTTTCTCTGGCGTTTTATTTTTAGCTTGTTCTTTGGCGGTTTCGATTTCTGCTTCGGTTTCTGCGAGTAAGCCAATGGCTGATCCCACCGGGGCTTCTTCTCCCGCTTCTACCATAACGGTGGCAAGATAGCCATCATGGAACGACTCCACATCCATATCTGCTTTGTCTGATTCCACTACGAGGATGGTTTCTCCCTTCTGCACTTTTTCTCCGGGTGATTTTGCCCAAGAAACGATTTTTCCTTCGGTCATAGTTGAACTCAGTGCAGGCATAAAAATGTCGTGGATCATAGAGCCGTTCCCTAACTTAACGATTACTGATTTATTAAAGACACAAACTGAATTGTAACCTGAGAAGGAGGTTCTGTTCAACAAGTGGGGGGAGATTTCTCCAATAAGAGGTTGGAATCTTACTTATTGTTCTGCCACTTCTTCCAGCCGAATCATGTCTGTTTCTGGATAGTAAAAAGATAGAATTTCACGGGCTGACCAACCTTCTCGGGCAAGATGATGCGCCCCAATTTGACTTAATCCTACCCCATGTCCGAAGCCTCCGCCGATAAATTCATATGCGGTTAACTCACCGTTATTGTTGGTGACAGGCTTGAGGTAGAATAGCGTACTGCGTGGGGGGCCAAAAGCACTACGGACTTCTGTTTTTTCTAAGATAATTGTTCCTTGATTGGTTTCTACCTCCATTTCTAAAATGCGTCCTGAGCGCGATCGCGCTGTCACTGCCATTTCTTTAATTTCTGTTACTGCTTCGGCATCAGGATGATTAATACGCTCTAAGTATTTCTGTAAATCCTTTGTCAATTCCTCAATCTTGCTTTTCCGTTGCCAGCGAAAGGCGCGACTTCCTGTTTCATTGAACCCTTGTTTTTCATCAATGAACTGGCGAAAATTCTCTTCCTGATTCAAGGGGCGCTTGTCTAAATCCCACACAGGCTTAGTGGAATCAATGACCGATTTTAAGTAGGGGCGTTGCTTGCCATCCCAAATATCGTTAAAATAAGCGGTTACGCCGCCTGTGGTAGAAGAATAAAGGGCATCCACTAATTTTCCGTCATGGCTTAAAACCTGTTTAGCAGTGTCTTCAATGGCGCGATCGCTGCGTTGGTTGGTTTCACTCCATCCCCAATACACTTGGCAATGAACCGTCGCACACAGTTCGTAATCATCCGCTTGAAAACGATGCAGATTTTTTAGGGCATAAGTCCGAGCAATAATTGCTTGCGCTTTTACCGCCTCAAATGGAGCATTATGACCAATTTCATGGGGAACCACCCCCCGTAAATAATCTTCCACTTCCACGGTATTCACCAGTGTATAATTCCCATAAGAATTAGGCTGTAACTGCAAACTCCCCGGATAAAGTCGCCGTGGCGCATCACTGGCATCCACCTCAATGGTTTCCCCTTCCTGCCTAACTTCTAAGTTTTCAACTTCGTAGCGTTCGCCATTCACTTCAAAAGAGACAATGGGGACTTCTTCCAATACTTCTGTGTGCAAGTAGGGAGTCTCATAGCCCTCTTCCTCTAAACTTGCCAATAAAAATCGCCGTAATAAGGGAGTCCGATAAACATCAGGTTTTGCCCAAACTTGCCAACGCCCGGGCTGAGTTACTTCTACCAATAAGCCTCGTTCTTCCCAGGTTTTGGCACTATTTTCAGCCGTTTCAAAGGTAGCATGATCACTTAAGACCACTCGTTCTCGAACTTTTGGCTTTTCTAGAGCCTTATTTTCAATTTCTAGGGTTAAACGATTCGTTTCTAGCGCGATCGCGTCTCCATCTTCTTCAAATTCCACCCGTAATGGCGCATTATCAGGATCACTGGCAAGAACAATTTCATCCTCGGGATCTTCTCCAAATCGCTGCACAATCCCCACATCAATATAAAACGCCTCATTGCCAACCCCTGGAAGAATCACAGCAAATGCGCTGATTACCCCCAACACACCAACTCTCACCGCTAATTTAATGGTTTGCTTCATTACCTAAACATTTGCCTTACGCTCAATCATATTCTCACCCTTAAGCATTCGTTTCGCCGCATCCAATAGCACCTCTTCTAAATAGGGCTTGGTGAAATAGCCTTTTGCCCCTAACCGACTTGCCATTTGGCGATGACGATCCGCCCCCCGCGAGGTCAGCATTCCCACTGGGAGATCAGCAAATCGATCCTCTTGTTTCATGCGCGACAGCAATTCTAAACCGTCCATCCGTGGCATTTCAATATCACAGAACATCATATCGCAAGCTAGACCCGCTCGCAGTTTTTCCCAAGCCTCTTTGCCATCTCGGGCTTGTTCTACCCGATAGCCCGCCTTAGTAAAGGTCATAGAGAGCAATTCTCGCACCGTAATCGAGTCATCCACAATTAACACCATCGGTTCAGCGTCGCCCTGTTCTTGTTCGGCAGCTTTTTCTTGTTGCGCCAGCATCGAGCTCATGACATCCTTACGGACTCGTCCATAGAACAGATCAATGAGTTCTAAAACATCCGCGATCGCCATGACACTCCCTTCGGAGGTAACCGTTGCCCCACCAATGCCTACGGGCTTCGGAACTGGCCCCGAAAGCTGTTTAATTACAATCTCTTGTTGTCCTAAAACCTGATCTACTTGTACCGCTACTAAATTACCCGTACTGCGGAGAACCACCACTGAAATTTCATCGGTTTCTGATTGAGCCGCATAAACATTACTGCGCGTCAGGGTGCGGTTATAAACAAATAGTTCTGATAAATGCTTAAAGGGAAGCAGCGTTGAACTCTTCTGCCAGCGAATGAAGCGTTCTCCTTTCTGATTGACTTTAATATTCTCCTTACTGGTTTCAAACTTATCTTCTACCCCATCCATGGGAAAGGCAATATTAGATTGATCCAGCTTACAGCAAAGCGCGGTTGTAATACTCAGGGTCAGGGGTAAACCAATAATGAAAGTTGTTCCCTTGCCCGGAGTGGAATCAATATTGATACTACCGCGGAGTTTATTCAGAGAAGAACGTACCACATCCATGCCGACACCACGTCCGGCAAAGTCATCAGCTTGATCCTTGGTACTAAACCCGGGATGAAAGATAAAGTCAAAAATATCAATATCAGGCAGCCCATTGGCTTCAGCTTGAGAAACGATCCCTTTTTCGACCGCTTTGCGACGAATGCGAACGGGATCTAATCCCGCACCATCATCAGAAAGGGAAATAATGGTTTGGTTGCCTTGGTGATGAGATTCAACTTTAATCGTTCCCGTTTCTGGCTTCCCAGCCTGTTTCCGTTCTTCTGGAGATTCGATGCCATGGGTAATCGCATTATTAACCAAGTGAGTCATGGGATCATAAAGCTGCTCTAGGATCATTTTATCCACAAGCGTTTCTTGCCCTTCCACCTGTAATTTTGCTTTTTTATTCAGCTTTAAGGAAATATCCCGTACCGCACGCGGGAGACGATCAGCGACTTGCGAGAAGGGAACCATTCGCGCTGAGGTAAACCCTTCTTGCAATTGGGTGGTTACTTGGCGGAAAATACGAGCCTCTTCTTCAATTTCATCCACTAAAAATTCAATATCAGAACTGGATTCTCGCACCCTGACAATTAACTCAATCATTTCTTGAGAAAGCAGATGGAAGCCACTAAAGCGATCCATTTCTAGAGGATCATACTCTTCATTTTTCTCATTTTTCTCATTTTTCTCATTTTGGTTTTGGCTGCTTTCATAACCATTTCCTTGCTTCCCGACAACTTGAGTCGCTTCTTGGTTGCGATAAGATTGACTCCCTAATAGAGAATTTTCTAATAAAGACCGTTCATAAAGGTCTTGCATTCGTACGCCCAAGTCATTGAGATTCTGAACTTGCTCTAATAAGTTATCTAAAAAGCGTCGTAATCGTTCTTGATCTTGTTCTAAGCTATTGCGATTAACCACCAATTCCCCAATCAGGTTATTGAGATTGTCCATTAACCGCACAGGGACTTTTACCGTTTGCTCAAATAAACTTGACCCTCCTTGTTGAGCTGGGGCTGCTGCCGGTTGGGCTTGTCCAGCTTCTTTTTTCTCCTGCTGGGAACTGTCTGGAGAAATCGTTTCTTTAGAAACCCTAGGCGGTTGCTCGATATACGTTTTTAGGGCTGTAATATCGAAATTTTCGGTTACCTCAGTTTTTGCCGGGGATGCAATGAGAGATTCTAAGTTTTCAAGGCTCTCGTAATATTGAACTGGATTTTGCGTGCTGCTAGCTAGGCTTTCTTGACCCCATTCTTCAATTAAGGTTTCATTTTCACCATTTTGATCTAGCGGAGATTTTTCCTCATTTCCGATATCTTGGATAAAGGTCTGTTCTTCTTCATCGGTAAAAATGTCTTCTAGGTCTTCTAGTGGCTCAAACGTTTGTTCCGACCAAGAAGAAAAGCTATCTTCACCTTCAGAGTCTGTTCTTGATTCTTCTGAGGAAATCGAAAGCTCATTTTCGCTGTCAGCACTCTCTGATGAGGATTCTAGGGAGTTAAATAACGTTTCCCATTCCTCATTCTCCTGATTATTGCTGGGAGTTTCTTCTTCCTCTGAAGAAAAAGCACTTAAAAGATCATCTAACTCGTCTGAATTATCGGAATCCTTACCAGCTTCTTGTTCTGAAGCAAAGATTTCCTGAAATAGATCGTCCTCGTCATCACTGCTATGGTTAGTCGTCCATTGGTCTAAGTCTTCTTCACTGCCATCATCTTCAATCGCAGTCTCTTGTTCATTCCACCATTCGGGATCCTCTTCAGCAATAGTTTCCTGTTCATCCCATAGTTGCAAATGTTCTTCTGAGTGGTCGATTTCCCGTGATTCCTCCCCCTTAAGTTCATCCTCCCAGAAATCTCCTTCTAGGCTCTCTAAAAAGTTGAGATCTTCATCATCTTGCTGAGTTGCCGCGTTTTGCTCTGGCTCACTAGAAGTGCTAGTTTCGGGAATCCCATCGAGATCGGTTATTGTTACTTTTTCATCTAACTCAAAGTCATCAACATGGGATTCCTCAATATTAAAGCTATGATCTTCTTCCTCTTCTTCCTCATTGTTTTGAGGATCCCAAGGCGAAGATAACTGCAAAGACATGGCTTTGAGTTGCTGACTGGGCTTAATGTTATAGGCTTGGCCGAGTGTGATTAATTCTTGGGCTTCTCGAATATCTTGAATGGCACTTTCGGTGGCACTTTTGACGGAATTTTCTGTCGCCGCGATCGCGCTTTGAGCCGTTTTTAAAAGGGTTACCCAAGTGGGAATTTTTGCCTGCCCCCCAATTTGTTCTAAAACTTGACAATGCTCTTTTAATTCATTCCGATAGCAGGAAGGATTCTCCTGTTGAAGCAACTCTTCCATTGCTTTTAATTCTGCATCTACTTGCTGATGGAAAAATTCGCTTTCAGGGGTTAACTCACTTACTGTCGCTTCTTCGTGTAAAATGCGAGATTTGAGATAGTTTTTTGCCTCGTTTAGGGTGGGCTGCAATCCCTTATAAACTTCCCGTTCGACTCCTTCGGTATATTCGGTGGGTTCTTCCGACATGACGTGCATATCCACCAACCCTTGGAAGGTATCAAAGACTTGCCACAGCAATTCCTCCAAACGCTTATCGCTCACCACCGAAGCTGTCCGCATCACCCCAAAACAGTCCTCAAAAAACTGCGCCATCTGCTGCAGCGTCTCCATTTCGTGAATAACGGCTCCCGTGTTTAAAAATTCCGCAGCGTCATAGAGGCTCTGTAGCGTTTCTGGCTGTCGCACTACTCCTGACAAGTTAAGGAGTCCACGTTCAATCGTTTCGAGATGAGCTTTTGCTTCGTTTAGATATTGGTTTCGGTCAAGGTTATGGGGTTGGGTTGACGGCATAGAACAAGATCCTTTCGGCGTTTGCAGTGGGAAGAGGGTTTAGGCTGAAACTAAATAGTAGAGAAGTGAGGGTGTAGCACTTTTTAGATATTTTAACAAGTTTGCCCACAAATCCCCATCACAATTACAAGACTTAAAACTGAGTCGGACTATGGTACGATTTCTATCTTGTTTATCACTCAAGGAACTCAATGCTCACCGTTGCTTTACCCAAAGGGGCACTACTCGAAGATAGTATCCGTTTATTCCAAGACGTTGGTTTAGATTTTAGCGCTTTCAATGATCCGAAAAATCGGGCGTTACAAGTTGTTGATCCCACCGGGCAGGCGAGGGGGTTATTAGTGCGAGCTTTAGATGTTCCCGTTTATGTTGCCTATGGACAAGCGCAACTTGGCATTCTCGGGTATGATGTCCTGCGAGAGAAAAAGCCCAATGTTGCTGATTTGGCGGATCTCAAGTTTGGCTATTGCCGGCTGTCAGTGGCAGTTAAATCGGATAGCGGCTATCAGCGATCGCTGGATTTACCGGCTCATGCTCGCGTCGCTTCTAAGTTTGTCCAATGTGCCCTTCATCATTTCCATGAGCTGGATTTACCGGTTGAAATCGTCCCCCTCTATGGCTCGGTAGAACTGGGACCGATTACGGGAATGTCTGAGGCAATTGTGGATTTAGTTTCTACGGGGCGGACGCTGCGAGAAAATGGCTTAGTCGAAGTAGAACTCTTATTTGAAAGCACTGCCCACCTCATTGCTCACCCTTTGAGTTATCGCCTCAATCATAGAAATTTAGCCCACTACTGTGAGGCGATTCGGGAAAAATTGATGGTTAAAAATGAACCGTAATGAGCAGTGATCACTAGCTACTAGAACTACCGGTAAAGACTCTTGCTAGTTTGGTGAAGTTTTCCAGGACATTCCCTGTGCCTAAAACGACACATTGTAAAGGATCAGGAGCAACATGGGTAACAATGCCGGTTTCATGGCTGATTAAGGTATCTAGTCCCCGTAACATTGCGCCTCCACCTGCAAGCATAATGCCCCGATCAATAATATCTGAGGCAAGTTCAGGGGGAGTGCGTTCCAAAGTCCGTTTGACAGCTTCAACAATCACCGAGAGGGGTTCGGACATACTTTCTCGAATTTCTGGAGCCTTAATCGTGACCATTCGGGGTAAACCCGATAATAAATGCAACCCTCGCACTTCCATGGAAAGATCATCATCCCCTTCGGTGGGATAAGCAGAACTCACCCGAATTTTAATTTCTTCGGCAGTGCGTTCCCCAATAACGAGGTTATGAACCTTTTTCATGTATTGCGTAATGGCATCGCTGAGTTCATCTCCAGCAACACGCACGGACTCACTGAGTACCGTTCCTTGTAAACTTAAAACGGCTACTTCGGTTGTCCCGCCGCCAATGTCAATAATCATGTTTCCAGTTGGATCAGCAACAGGTAATCCTGCACCAATCGCGGCTGCGACAGGTTCATCAATCAAATAAACATCTCTAGCCCCGGCTTGTATTGCTGCTTCCATAACCGCCCGTCGTTCCACGCCTGTTACCCCCGACGGAATGCCAATTACAATTCGGGGGGCAACCAGCGCTCTTCCCCCATGAACTTGCCGAATAAAATGCTTTAGCATCAACTCGGCAGTATCAAAGTCTGCAATAACCCCATCTCGCAGGGGACGTAAAGCCACCACATTGCCAGGAGTTCGTCCTAACATTTGTTTGGCATCTTCTCCCACTGCAAGCGCTTCTTTCGTTTCTTGATCTGTTGCGACGACAGATGGTTCTTCTAGGACAATTCCTTTTCCTGAGACATAAACTAAGGTGTTTGCTGTCCCTAAATCAATTCCCATATCCCGCGAAAGGGATAATCGACTCCAAAAACCCACGTATTTGCCCCCAATTAGTTTTCTGTATTATGACAAATTTGAATAATTGATGTGGATTTTATGATCTTTACTGCGCTTACGTCTAGTGGAAAAGTCACAATTTCCAGAAATTTTCTCATAAAGGTTACACTAAGGGGAGACTTTGAGATTGTTGGGGAGATTGCAAAAATGAATCTAAATGTGGTTCACTTGGTTGGTCGCGCTGGTGTCGATCCAGAGGTAAAGTATTTTGAAAGTGGTAAAGTTTTATGTAAATTTCCTCTGGCGGTGGATCGACGCAGTAAAAAGGATGATAAGCCAGATTGGTTTGAGTTGGAGATGTGGAATCGAACAGCAGAAGTCGCTTCGGAGTATGTTCGCAAGGGAAAGCAAGTGAGTATCCGTGGACGCTTAAAAATTGATAGTTGGCAAGATCAAAATGGTAATAATCGCTCGACTCCGAAAGTTGTTGTTAATGACTTACAGCTATTAGGCTCGAAAGGTGATTCTCAAGGGGGATCTGGAGGGGATTATGCCCCAGATGAGTTTTAATTTCTCTCTCTAGGAATTTGGCGACTCTTCCATTACCCTGTAGTCTAGAATTTGTAGCAAGAAATACAGGTACATAAAATTATGAGTCGTTTTCGTCAAGCTGTCGAAGCGCAAGAGTTTTTAGTAACCGCTGAGGTAACTCCCCCCAAAGGAGGGAATCCTGAGCGGATGCTACAGGTTGCACAATCTTTAAAAGGGCGCGTTCATGCGGTTAATATCACTGATGGCAGTCGCGCTGTTTTAAGGATGTCGTCTTTAGCTGCTTCGGTCGTTCTCTTACGTCATGAAATTGAACCCGTGTGTCAAGTGGCGTGTCGCGATCGCAATTTATTGAGCCTTCAAGGGGATTTAATGGGCGCTCATGCTCTGGGGATTCGCAATATCCTTTCTCTAACCGGCGATCCAGTAAAGTCTGGGGATCATCCCAAAGCCAAAGCGGTGTTTAATTTAGAGTCGGTGCGCTTATTGAAGTTAATTAGAAAGCTCAATGAAGGCTTGGATCATAATGAGAATTCTCTCCCTGATGGGGAATTGGATTTATTTCCCGGAGCGGCGGTTGATCCGCAGTCGGATAGTTGGTCTGGGTTAACCAGACGCTTTGAACAGAAAGTGAAGGCTGGGGCGCAGTTTTTCCAAAGCCAGATGCTTACGGATTTTGATCGCTTAGAAACGTTTATGAATGAGGTGGCAACACCGGCGAATAAGCCTGTTTTAGCAGGAATTTTCTTGTTTAAGTCGGCGAAAAATGCTCGCTTTATTCAGAAAAATGTGCCAGGGGTTCATATTCCTGAGGAGATTATTGAACGCTTAGAAAAAGCAGAGCAGCCCCTCCAAGAAGGGATTAAAATTGCCGCTGAACAGGTGCAAAGAGCGCGTGAACTTTGCCAGGGTGTTCACATGATGGCAGTTAAAAAAGAGGAAGTGATTCCAGAAATCCTTGATTTAGCTGGTGTTAAGCCGGTCGAAACGGTGAAACTTCCTGAAGCGGCTCGAATTCGTTAACACCTCCCTTTTCGGTGATAATCCCTGTATCCCTGTGATCAGGGAAGCTGGTGTTCAATCAAAGGCAGGGTTGTAGTATTCTACCCCTGCTGGCGCGATTTTCCCGACGGAAACCGGCGAAACCATCGCAGTACCACCAACTTTATCAATGAGTAAAACTTTGTCTGTCTCCCAGACAACAGCGTGAGCTTGATTGAGAATTGATGACATGGGGCTAACTTGAAAACAGTTCTGAATTCATATTAATGAAATCCCCCCCTTATCATTAATATACGCTTAAAAGTATTGCAGTATTAACGAAATTAATAATAATGGCTTTAAATACTAGAGCGGGTAGATATGTAGAGCAATTGACGGGATATCAGGCATTTATCCCCAATCCGCTTCCTCCAACACCTGCAATTTCCATGGATCAGGAGTTATTGAACCTTTTATCACAAGCTGATCGTGCTTTAGGACGCTTGGATGGTTCAACAGATGCACTTCCGAATCCTGATTTATTTGTTTTCATGTATGTTCGTAAAGAAGCGGTTTTATCGAGCCAAATCGAGGGGACACAGGCTTCATTAATGGACGTTCTAGAATTTGAATCTAAAGCCTCTGAGCCAGAAAATCTCTGGGATGTAGAGGAAGTCGTAAACTATGTTGCAGCTGTAAATTATGGTTTGGAACGTTTAAATACTTTACCAGTATCGCTACGTTTAATTAAGGAAATTCATGAGAAACTTATGAAAGGAGTACGAGGCTCTCAAAGAAACCCAGGGGAATTCCGTGATACTCAAAATTGGATTGGTGGTGAAGGCTCAAGTCTTAATAACGCTTTTTATGTTCCTCCTCCACCGTACGAAATGAAGCAAGCACTAGACAACTTAGAAAAATTCCTACACGATTCAACAGCTTTACCTGCATTAATTAAAATCGGGGTAGCTCATGCTCAATTTGAAACGATTCATCCTTTTTTAGATGGAAATGGTAGAACTGGACGATTGCTAATTACATTTTTGTTGTGTGAACAAGATATTCTAAAAAGACCATTACTTTATATTTCTTACTACTTAAAAAAGTATAGAAGTGAATACTATGATTGCTTACAAGCAGTTAGAGATTCTGGTAATTGGGAAAGGTGGCTAAAATTTTTCCTTCGTGGCATTTTTGAGGTAGCTCAAGAAGCCTCTCAAACTGCTCGTAAAATTGTCGATCTTAAAGAGCAACATCGTCAATTGCTTTTAACTAATATGAATCGTCGTTCTGGTAATGCAATAAATCTTTTAGAAAGACTTTATTTTAAACCAATTGTGTCTGTAGAAAATGTACAAGAAATAATAGAAATCTCTTATCCTAATGCTAATCAACTAGTTAAAGACCTCTGTGACTTAAAATTACTAGAGGAAATAACTGGTCAAAAACGCAATCGAATTTTTGCCTATAAACCTTTTTTAGACGTATTCCAAGATGATTGAAATTTTTCTGTATATTCATGCGATACTTTCTATTGTTTATTTTTACTTGTCTGGTAGTAACATTAAGTGGTTGTCCTCAAAATGAAACTTTCCCAAATATTCGGGCTGATCCTTTGCCTCAAGATGAGCGCATTCAAGTTTATTTTAATCATAATCAGGCTAAGGGAGCCAATTATACCGATCCCTATCGAAAAATAGCGCGATCGGGCGATAATTTAGAAGACATTATTATTAATAATATTGACTCAGCAACCGAAATGATCGCGCTAGCTGTTCAAGAGTTTCGCTTACCAAAAATTGCTCAGGCTTTGGAGAAAAAGAAAGAAAGCGGCGTTAAGGTTCAAGTGATTCTTGAAAATAACTATAATCGCCCTTGGAGCGATTATTCTCAAGCAGAAATCAATCAATTAACAGAACGAGAAAAATCCCGTTATGAGGAAGCCTTTAAGCTAGTTGACATTAATGAGAATGGAACCTTAAGTCAATCCGAAATCAACCAACGGGATGCACTGGTAATTCTAGAAAATGCAGGAATTCCGATTATAGATGATACGGCAGATGATTCTAAAGGAAGTGGTTTAATGCACCACAAATTTATCGTTATTGATCAAGAAACGGTTATTGTTACTTCTGCTAATTTTACTCTGAGTGGAATTCATGGTGACTTTAGCAACCCTGAAACTCTTGGCAATGCCAATAATTTAGTTAAAATTGATAGCAAAGAATTAGCTTCTATTTTTCAAGAAGAATTTGAGATTATGTGGGGAGATGGGGTGGGAGGAAAACCCGATAGCCGTTTTGGGCTTCAGAAACCTGATCGTAATTTATCCCCATTTCAAATTGGTGATAGTTTAGTTGCTGTTAAATTTTCCCCCACTTCTCCCACCCAAAATTGGAAACAAAGTAGTAATGGCTTTATTAGTAGAAATTTAGCGAAAGCCAAGAATAAAATTGATTTTGCCTTATTTGTATTTAGCTATCAAAACTTATCAAATACTCTTGGTAAATTACATAATAACGGGACAAGCATTAGAGGTTTAATTGATCCTTCATTTGCTTATCGTTCCTATAGCGAAGGATTAGATATGTTGGGAGTCGAATTAGCGCGAGATTGTGAAATTGCAGAAGATAATAATCCTTGGCAGTCGCCAATTTCTAAAGTTGGAGTACCAGAACTTCCTAAAGGAGATAAATTGCATCATAAATTCGCTATAGTGGATGAAAAAATTGTGATTACAGGATCACATAATTGGTCAGCATCGGCGAATGATCGCAATGATGAAACGGTTTTAAAGATTAATAATCCTACCGTTGCGGCTCATTATGATCGAGAATTTCAAAGATTATACGATCGCGCTGTTTTAGGTATCCCATCATGGCTGCAAGAAAAAATTGAACAGCAACAACGAAAATGTCCTAACTTGTAAATTGACACTTAAAGGACAAAAAAACGACAATAGGATAAAGTAACCCCTTGCAAAGGATCAAGACGCTATGACTTCTACCGTGCAGTTCCAAGACGAATTCGATGTTGTTGTCGTTGGCGGTGGACATTCTGGCTGTGAAGCCGCCCTTGCCGCCGCCCGTTTAGGGTCTCGTACCCTCATGCTGACCTTAAACCTTGATCGCATTGCCTGGCAACCCTGTAACCCCGCAGTAGGCGCACCAGCCAAATCCCAACTCGCCCACGAAGTCGATGCCCTCGGCGGTGAAATTGGCAAAATGGCAGACCGAACCTATCTGCAAAAACGAGTCCTCAACGCTTCTCGGGGGCCCGCCGTTTGGGCGTTACGGGCGCAAACCGATAAGCGCGAATATTCTCGGGTCATGCGCCACATCGTCGAAAACCAAGAAAATTTAACCCTGCGCGAGGGCATGGTAACCGACTTGGTTTTAGGGGACAATCAAGAAGTTCTTGGCGTAGAAACCTACTTTGGCACCGCCTTTAAGTGTCACTCCGTTATTTTAACCACCGGAACCTTTTTAGGGGGTTGTATTTGGGTGGGTAATAAATCTATGCCCGCCGGACGTGCAGGAGAATTTGCCGCGACTGGGTTAACCGAAACCTTAAATCAATTAGGCTTTGAAACGGGACGACTGAAAACCGGAACCCCGGCGCGAGTGGATAAACGATCCGTTGATTATACCCAAATGGAAGCCCAACCCGGAGACGAAGAAGTCCGCTGGTTTAGTTTTGATCCAGAACTCTGGGTAGAACGGGAACAAATGTGCTGTCACCTCACTCGAACCACCCCAGAAACCCATCAAATTATTCGAGACAATTTACATCTTTCTCCCGTTTATGGCGGTTGGGTGGAAGCCAAGGGACCCCGTTATTGTCCCAGTATTGAAGATAAAATTGTTCGTTTCGCAGATAAAGAAAGCCATCAGATTTTCATTGAACCAGAGGGACGAGATATTCCTGAACTCTACATTCAAGGTTTCTCCACAGGCTTACCAGAAAATCTACAATTGGCAATGCTGCATACCTTGCCAGGGTTAGAAAACTGTAAAATGTTACGCCCTGCTTATGCTGTAGAATACGACTATTTACCCGCTACCCAATGTTATCCCACCTTGATGACCAAGAAAATTGAAGGATTATTCTGTGCCGGACAAATTAATGGCACTACTGGCTACGAAGAAGCCGCCGCCCAAGGGATTTTAGCAGGGATTAATGCAGTACGGTTTGCGCGGGGAGAAGAAATGGTGGTGCTTCCCAGAGAAGGAAGCTATATCGGAACCTTAATTGATGATCTCTGTACAAAAGATTTAAGAGAACCCTATCGGATGCTAACTAGCCGTTCCGAATATCGTTTAATTTTGCGCTCCGATAATGCTGATCAACGTTTAACCCCATTAGGGCGAGAAATTGGCTTAATTGATGACCGGCGTTGGGAACTCTATCAACAAAAACAAGCTAATATTACTGCTGAAAAAGAACGGTTACACGCCACCCGCATTAAAGCCCATGATGAAATTGGCAAGCAAATTGTTGCTGATACGGGACAAAAAATTAAAAGTTCCGCCACTTTAGGCGATTTATTACGTCGTCCCGGATTTCATTATCCGAATTTAGAAAATTATGGCTTAGGAGACTCTCAACTCCATCGTGTGGAAAAACAAGGGGCGGAAATTGAGATTAAATATTCAGGATATATTCAACGGCAACAGAATCAAATTGATCAGGTAACTAAGCAAAGTAATCGTCCGTTACCCAGCGATTTGGACTATATGAATATTGATACATTGTCAATGGAAGCTCGGGAAAAATTATCAAAAGTTAAACCCTTAACGATTGGTCAAGCTTCCCGAATTGGCGGTGTTAATCCAGCAGATATTAATGCGTTGTTGGTGCATTTAGAGTTGAAAAATCGTAAATTAGTTGAGCAATCTTGATAGGGCGAATTCGTCTCAACTTAGTAAAGATCAAGCAATGCTCAAATAGTTTCAGAAAAGTCAGTGATAAAATACGGTACAAGATTGCAGTTGTCTGATAATTATGATAATTTAGCTAATTATGCAAGATGAAGATGACCTCACCCTACTAGATACAGACGACGATTTCTCAGAGGAGAGTCCTCTTGATCAAATGGAGTCGGTAGAAGATGAATCGGCCTCCGCTTTTGATCCCGAGGAAATGTTGTCTTTGCTAGAGTCAGAAGAAGCTCCGCAAAGAATGCTAGCGGCGCGTGCTTTTTGTGAGTTACAAGACGATCGCGCTGTTCCTTCTTTAATCCGTCTCTTAGGGGATGTGTGTCCGCTAGTACGAGTGAGTGCCGCTTATGCTTTAGGGCGTAATCCTAACCCCGAGGCAGTTGATCCGTTAATTCAACAATTAGCCACAGATTGGAATGGTTATGTGCGTAAGGGGTTAGTTTGGGCACTCGGAAATAGCCGCGATCGCCGCTCCATTTCTCCCCTCCTGAAAGCCTTAGCAACTGATATTTCAGCAGTCCGTCTTTGGGCAGCAAGCGCCTTAACTCATGTCGGAAAATTAAACTACGAGGACATTATTCCCGCCATTCCCCCCATTATTGCCCGACTCAGGCAAGATACGGTTCCGGCTGTCCGCAGTAATTGTGCTTGGACTTTAGGGCAGTTATGTTCTGAATTGCCTTCTAATGTGGTTTATGCCACAGCCGTGGATGCTTTAATCGAAAGTTATGTTGAGGATAAAGATTTTGGCGTAAAAGAAGATGCCAAAGGTTCTCTCTTAAAATTAGGCGATCCTCGTGGGTTACAGATGATTGAGGAATTGGAAGAAGAAGGAATTATTTAATAAACCCCCAAAATTGAATCTTGGGGGCTAGAATCAATCAATTACTAATCAAAGGATTCTGGAAACATACATTGATCACTATCACAGCCAGCGGGTCCAGCTTCAGCTTGTTCCCCGTCATCATACTGCATGAGCGCTGCATAGAAATCATCCGTTTTTTGTCGCCGTTTAACCTCTCCCATAAGACGGTTATAAGTCACCTCATCAATGGGTTCAAACGGTAAGCGAGGAAATGTCTGATAGGCATCAAAGCGGGCTAATAACGCCGCAGAAATATAGCCCTCATCATTTTGGATGGCTTGATAAATCGCTTTCCCTAAATCCTCGATTTCCGGTTCTCTTAACTCTAAGGTTGCCGAGGTATTGTGAGTAACATAATGTTTCTGTACCTGCATCGCAAAGTCAAATTGTGCTAATACCGAGAATTTAGAAATATCAATGTTATCCGCTCCTTCTAAATCCGCCCAAGGCACTGCTACAGGGATTTCCACTAACCACTCTGTACAGCGCGGATCAAAGGGATCATGGAGAAGATTCCCATTTTCATCTTTATCCGACTGCGAGGGAATGACATTATAGCCGTAATCAAGACACGCTCGTGCCACAGGATCATTTTTCCCAAAGGTGACACGACGAATAAACCGCACTGCTTTCGGGGGATGCCAACCGGGAGACGCACCCGTTAGCAGTGATTTTGTCCCGCTCGGCTGCACCGTTGTGCAACGATTAGGACGCTTAATATTATGGCGATCGCAGTAATCCCAAACTGTCTTATGAACAATCTCTCGCCACTTCTCTAGATAGGCTTTTTCTCGTTCCTTGAAGTTCTTACCTTGTGGGGTATTAGGACGACCTTCTTCCCACCAGCGCAGCCATTCCACGCCAAACGCCTGAACAAAGAAGTCAAATAACCCCGTAAAGGAAACGCCCACAATGGGATCCAGTTCTCGACTGTACTGATAACGAGGTTCAACAAATTCATGATTGAGAAGGGCTGCAACGGATAACGCGCCAGCTTGGAAGGCTTCGGCTTGTTCTTCTTCATTGTCAGGATCAATAAGATTTAAGTGAATCTCAGACAAATTGCAATGGAAAGAGCTACCAATGATTTCACCACAGTTATGCGCGACTAATCCATTAGCATCAAAGCGATGAACCCCTGGAACCGTACAATCATAAACGGCTTCTATGCCATCAGGTTCAATACTTTTTACCGTTGCAGTAAATGTTTCTTCTGATAAGTTTCGGAATGTTTTTTCTAAAGCGTTAGCCATTAAACCACCTTTTTCAATGGCACGAAAACCAATAATGGCTTGGAAGCGATGGAGGTTATCTCCCGTAATAACCAGTTCCTTGTCTAAGCAAGTTGTTGCGACTCCTAAGCGTAACAACATCCGTTGTACGGTTACTGGGTTTTCAACTGGGCTTAACTTAACCCTTACTCCTTCTGTGGTATCTTCGACACTTCCAAAAGCCGAAAATAATCCTGCTAAGAATCCTTGATAAAATTCATAACTTCCTTCTTCCACCTGATTACTCAGCAGTTGGGTTTGGGATCGTTCTAATAATTGGACGGTTTCCTCTTGTTTTATTCCCTTAGATTGGTTTTTTTGAGGGATTTTTGAGCTTGTCGCAGGATCACCTGAGACACTCATTTCCCAACCTTCTTCAAAAGTTCCTTTACCTTCCCAAGGGCGAATATCACGGTGATTATGAAGCATGACGCGATCGCGCGGCTCTAAATCTTCAACCGCAACCCATTCGCTGTATTGCTTTTTCTGGGTTTGGGCGGTTACTTTCAGCACTTGATGATTGGGGGTTAAACGGAGGGTATAACCTTCTTCCGTTGTTAACTTGACCACAGATTTCGTTCCCGTATAGAAAAAGCCTTCTGGGGTAGTGCTAAATAACTCCCCGTTGACATAAACACTGTGTTGTTTCCCAATTAAATCTTTGACTTGTTGCGCTCCGTTCTCTGTATGAACCCAAGTATCCCCTGTAACACAAGGATTTAGACCATATCGTTCCATGCGGTGCTGCATTTCCTGCTCACCAATGGGGGTAGAGGTGCATTGTCTTAAAAATGTCTCTCCATTCCCTTGTTCATAGGCTTGTATAAATTGTTGCTTAAGTTCAAAGTTGCTTAAAAGATCCGCATTTCCTCGCGCGATCGCCTCTGGGGCATATTGAATCGCCCCTTCTCCTGAATAGAACTGACTCCGAACGGCTTCCACACAGTCTTCCAAACTGGGTTTGTGATGATACACCCGCGTATGATTCGCCATCCGTAGGGCATCTCGTTCAGGATCAATATGCCAGTTGCCATTTTCATCAGGCTGCCAGAGATTTTGCTTTAATAAGGGGGAAGTGCTATCAAATTGTCGAATCCCTGCACTGTTGTGAGTCAAATAGCCATCACAGTAGAAACAGTGAGCATCTTCCACTTCAATATCATAAGTTTGAACCGCGAACACTTGACCCAATTGTTTGAAAGTAACAGGAACATCAATTTCCAGTTCTGATTCCACTCGATAACGCTCATAATTAGATGCAACTGTACGTTTCCCTTGAAACCCCATGCTTTGCATTTCCGAATAGGTATAGGCTTCACGCATCATTTCCCCAGTTAAGGTGAAGCCATACATCTTCAAGCCAAGTTTAAGTTCGCCTTTAACTGAATGAGGGGCAATTAATTTGTTGTATTCTGCTTTGAATGCTGGAATATTAACGTGATATTTGGTTTGCCAGTTTAGCTGTTTCGGGATTGTTTTTCCCATTCTTCCTGCTATCCCTAAACTAGATAAGACAGAAGCAACTTGATAAGCAAATTGAGGGTAAACTGTACAAACCAATTGCGGTGGACGGTTTTTTAAAGAACCATCAGCATCTAAAATCCCTGCTAAATAAGCAGCCCGAGTTTCCATGCTTCCTTGAAGGATAAAATCAGAAATTTCTAAAGGCTCTTTTGGACGTTTGATATTTTTGAAGAAGTATTCTGTGAGTCGAATTGAGGAACAAACAAAACGAACTGTATTGTCATTGTCATTCGTTTGTTTACTTGCAGATACCCCAAAATGTGCTAAAGCGCGATCGAGCTTTTCTTCAATCAACGGCGCAATTTCAGCATCTGTCGCCCAAATGATACTTCCATAAGGTTTGTTATGTTTATTTCGACCTAAGCTAACATAGCCATCGCCATGAGTGAAGCCAATTAACCAAGCGACATCAGGATTTAAATCTGGAATGGAAATCCCTTTGGCGTTTCGACTCTGGCTAGGACGAAGGCTTGTTTCATCTGGTGGGAGTTGAGTAGGGACACCTGCTAAAATTTGTGTGTTGTGAAGGAGTCGATCGTCTGACTTTAACTCGCTGACTCGTTTCCAAACATAATCCCCATTCGCTGCACTTAAAACCGCCATACGATGATTTTCGGTGGCTTGAGGATAGGTTCCGTTGGTTTCGATTTCTCGAACATCTTGCACTCCTTGATCAAACTTATTTACTACTTTACGGAAACCCAGGGGAGTTTGGACGCGATCGCCGATTGCAACGTCTTTGATTTTAACTAATCCTCTTGCAGTATGAACTAAGGCATATTCTGGCAAACAGCGTCTTATATTTCCGGCAACCACAGTGGCAGCCGCTTCGTCAATCAGTAAACAACATTCCTCGGCATTCAGTTTTCTTCCCTGCGCTTTATTCAGAATCTTTGCCAAACGGGGATACAATTCTGGAATTTTAACGGGGTTAGCAACTCCGCCAAACCCTTTTAACCGTTCTCCGGCGGGGCGCACATGGCTGGGATCAATTTCGACATTAATTTCTTTGGCTAAATCTTCTTGGCTGGCTAGTTCTAATAGCGCCTGATACGACTGCACCCAGCCTTGGCGAGAATCCCCAATGCAGATGGTTACAGTTTGAGGACTGGTAATTTTAACCGTTGTCTCTTCTTGACGGGCTTCAGGAAGCACCGTTCCAATTTCTCCCCGAACGGAAACTTGGAGATGATTGCGAATAGTAGGCAATTGGCTGATATACTTCTCTTCTAGAACGGCTCCTGTTCCACAGCCCATCATGGCTAAGTCCATCATTAAGCCAAAGGCTCGCCAATCTGTAACATTGGTGGAGGTGCAGTTACCTGTTTCAATTCCACCAGTTAAAACAAATCCGTGAGTTTCTGGTTCTTCGCAGCAATAAACTGGAACTTTGATCTCTAAACTTTGGACATCTAAAACGCGCCAGACTGGAGATTGGTTTAAACCCTTGTCAAAAATCTCCTTATGTTTTTGACGCAAGAAATCTTCTTTTTGTAAAGAGCCTCCATACAGTTTTAGTTCATAAATATCTTTTTTTCGAGTTCCGTAATTAGATGATGTGCCTTTCTGGTATAAGCGGCGTGTTTTTCCTGCTTCAATCCCGACAATTGGGCAAATTTGAGTCAACCACTGACAAAGTTCTGATGAACCATTAATAGTTATAACGGGAGTACCATTGGGTTTACTAACAGACCCATCTGTTGCTAAGAGTCCTCGAATAAATCCTAATAAGTAAGATGGGTTGGCGGTGTAGGGGAGTTGTTTGAGATTACCATCTTCGACAAAATCAGTATAGAAAGAATGATCAATCAAGACTAAAGCATCGCCATTATAGGATGGACAGTAATTAATATTGTGTTCAGGGAAGTAGGATAATAATTCTGATTTGGCTTGACACAGACGCACTTTGAAGTTTTCTTGCTCGCATCTCTTTCGGGTTCCCCGAATTGAACCATCTCCGTAAACAATACCATGCTGAACCCCTAGTGCATATTCTGATGTCTGTTCTGAAGGTCTGGGTGCTGTGAGAAAACGTAAATAGTCTCCAGCTTTAAGTTGAGCAGTGGTTGCGGTAGTCGTTTCTCCAAAGTCAGTAACTTGAGAGTTATGAGAGATAAACCAACGGTGTTCAGGGGTAGCTTGGATGGTCGTGAGTTCACCTGAATAAACGCCTCGCCGTAAAGTAATCTCCATGATGGATTGTTCTCCGTGATAGTGAAATTCTACCGGAGTCCACTGACCGAAGCGGTTTAACACGGAGACTTTTTGATTGGCTAAGTTAGCAATCGGCTGAACGCCTAGCTCTAAGGTATTGACTAAAGTATTGCCGACAAAGCAGTTATACGCCCCAGAATAATTCTCGGGATTTTCTAACCACTGGGTTCCTCCGACCCACAGCCAACGTCCCGCAGGTAGGCTTTTTAGCTGGGTCATGGTCTTTTCTAAGAGTTGGGCTTCCTCCCGAGTCAGTTGACCGAGTTTGACTAATCCAGAAACGCAGCGATCGCGCACCTCTTCCCAGGTTTCTCGTCCCTGTTCCGTCCGTCTGCTATAAGTTCGGAAAAAGACAGGATTTGCCACTGGTGCGGTTTCTGGAAAATTTGTCGATTGTTTACGCGCAAGCTCTCTAACCATAATGTGGGATGCGGGTTAATGTAAATTTCTCTGTTATTAAAGACTGAGATTCTTATCTTAATTAATTCTCACGGTAGGGTAAAGGGATCAAAAAAAGTGTTGCGATTCCTTTAAAACTGCGCTATAACGAGCAAAGATATCTCAGTATTTTTCATGGCTTTAGCTCCTTGGCGAAGCGCGATCGCGCGATCGCTCCACCTCAATCGTTCCCTCCCGGAATCCCGCTATTTTCAACTCGCTACCATCACCCCCCAAGGCTTTCCCACCAATCGCACTGTTGTCTTCCGAGGCTTTCAAGACAACACCAATAACCTCCAAATTATTACTGATGCCCGTAGTGATAAAGTTTCTCATCTCCAGCAGCATCCCCAAGCCGAAATTTGCTGGTATTTTACAAAATCTCGGGAGCAGTTTCGCTTTCAAGGAGAAATTAGCCTCATTACCGCCAATACCGCTTCCCAAGTGCGACAAACTATCTGGGAACAAATCTCTGAGAATGCTCGCTTACAATTTATTTGGCCCCATCCCAAAGCTCCACGCACCGCTAACGCTTTTCCCGAGAACCCTCCCTCCACGATTCCTGATACCTTTGTTGTTCTTCTCTTTTCTCCCCAAGAGGTAGATTATCTCAGCCTGAAAGGAAATCCTCAAAATCGTTATCTTTATACTTTAGATAACGCTGGAAACTGGTCTATGAGCGAAGTTAATCCTTAATTTTTTACTTGTCATTTCAAAAAAATTTTTCTATAATGGAATTATTGGTGGCTCTGGAGCATTTGACTTCGCGTGAGCAAACATCTAAGCAGGGCAATTTTAGAAAATTAAGTAACGAGAGAAAAATAGATTTCTAACTCAAGATAGCTGTTTATAAGCAAAATTTAAACAGAAAATAGACACAAATAATTTAATTTTGAGTTCAAACAGAATTTTCTATCAAAAATGCCAAAAGAAGAGTCTAAAAATAATCAAACTCCCAAACAAGGGTTTAATGCAAGTTGGCTCTTTCCCATTATCGCCTTAACCCTACTGGTCGCCAGTATTTTTTCCGAGGTTGGGGAAGGAGAAGAAGTTTCTTATAGCCAATTTCTCCAACAAGTAGAAGAAAATAAGGTCGAAGAAGTCATTATTGGCGAAGAGCGAATTGAATATAAACTAAAACCTGATGCGGTAGAAGGAGCAGAAGAACCTGTTGCTCGATACACCTTTGCTGTTCCCAATGACGCTAACCTTACCCAAATTTTAGAACAAAATAACGTCGAATATAGAGGTGCGCCAGAGGGAGGTGCTGCCGGCTGGCTAATAGGAGCATTAAGCTGGATTTTACCTCCCTTATTATTCTTTGGTCTCGCTTATTTCCTCTTTAACCGCGCTCAAGGCGGTGCTAGCAGTCCGTTAATGTCTGTGGGTAAAAGTAAGGCACGCATTTATTCCGAGGGAGACACTGGAGTTAAGTTTCAAGATATTGCAGGAGTGGATGAAGCCAAAGAAGAACTGCAAGAAGTCGTTGATTACTTAAAAAATGCCAATAAATATAGCCGTCTCGGCGCAAAAATTCCCAAAGGCGTATTATTAGTGGGGCCACCTGGAACAGGTAAAACCCTCCTTGCCAAAGCCGTCGCTGGAGAAGCAAATGTTCCCTTTTTCAGCATTTCCGGCTCAGAATTTATTGAAATGTTTGTCGGCGTTGGAGCCTCTCGGGTGCGAGACTTATTCCAACAAGCCCAAGAACAAGCTCCCTGTATCATCTTTATTGACGAACTCGATGCTCTCGGAAAATCCCGTGGCGGTAGCGGCGCTATGACTGGAGGCGGGGGGAATGATGAACAAGAACAAACCCTCAACCAGTTATTAAATGACATGGATGGCTTTGATGCCAATAAAGGCGTGATTGTTCTGGCTGCTACTAACCGCCCCGAAGTGCTTGATCCCGCCCTCCAACGTCCCGGACGCTTTGATCGCCAAGTCTCAGTAGATCGCCCTGATAAGAAAGGACGCAGAGCCGTTTTAGAAGTTCACGTTCCTGACATTAAACTCGCTGAAGATGTGGATTTATCGGTTATTGCCGCCCGTACCCCCGGTTTTGCCGGTGCAGATTTGGCTAACTTAGTCAATGAAGCAGCTCTGTTGGCAGCGCGTAACGACCATGAATATGTCACCATGGCTGACTTTGATGAAGCATTAGAGCGTGTCATTGCTGGCTTAGAGAAAAAATCTCGGGTCCTTCAAGAGGAAGAGAAGAAAACCGTTGCTTACCATGAAGTTGGTCATGCCATGGTCGGTGCGTTAATGCCGGGTGCAGGGCGTGTCGAGAAAATTTCCATTGTTCCCCGTGGTGCTGGCGCGTTAGGCTATACCTTACAATTACCCGAGGAAGATCGCTTTCTCGTTGCTGAAGATGAAATTCGGGGACGCATTGCGATTATGTTAGGGGGGCGTTCTGCCGAAGAAGTCGTCTTTGGTAAAGTTTCTACTGGGGCAAGTGATGATATTCAAAAAGCCACAGATTTAGCCGAACGGTGCGTAACCCTCTATGGCATGAGTCATCGCTTAGGGCCCATTGCCTTTGAAAAACCCCAACAGCAGTATATTCCAGGCTTAAGCAGTCCCCGTCGTTCCGTGGGGCCAGAAGTTACCGCTGCTATTGACGAGGAAGTAAAAAGCATTGTCGAAAAAGCCCATACTATGGCTCAAAAAATCCTCAAGGAAAATTTTGAGCTTTTAGAGGAAACGGCTCAAGCTCTCCTTGAAGAGGAAGTGTTAGACGGGAGTGAACTAACGGAAAAACTCAATCAAGTTAAAGCTCCCGCCGACTTTGAGCAATGGTTAAAAACTGGGCAACTAGCAGAGATTGATTTGGATTCGCCGAAGCACGATCATCATCAAACCAATCCCGAAAAGTCCATGCTTAATGATTCTAAGCAGAACTAGCCAAAGCATGACGTTTTAAGAGCGTTTCGAGGGTGCGATAAAGTTCATCGCGCCCTTTTAATTCTTCTAGGCGAGAAATAATCTCTCCTTCATGAAATAAAATCAGCGTCGGTAAACTCTTTAAGCGATAAGCATTGGCAAGTTTGAAGTTTTCATCAGCATTAACACTCACTAATTTCACTTGTTGATCCCAGTGATTTTGGAATGTCGCCAGTGTCGGTGTAATCAGATGACATAATCCACACCAAGGAGCCCAAAAGTGAACTAGAGTGGGTTGGCCAGAATTAAGAACTTCTTGGGAAAAGTTATGTTCGTTAACGGTTAGTACCATAACGGGTATAAATTTTTATTAAATTAAAACATTTAGCTTTGGAATCATGCTACACCGAATGGGGATCAAAGTGCCAGGGGGATTTCACCCTTTTTTGCTCAGAATTTCCTGAAACCAATCTAAAAACCGATCGCGCAGTGCTGACAAGGAATATTCCGTTTCCGCTTGTTGACGACACGCCCAACGATCAATTTCCCCAATGCGCTTCATAGCATCAATTAACCCTTCTACTGAGTCTGGTTCCACTAGAAACCCCGTTTTCCCATCACGAATAATCTCGGCGGGACCGCCACGACGATAAGCAATCACAGGAACCCCACAAGCTAAGGCTTCAATGGCAACATTACCAAAGGCTTCTATCCAGCGAGGAGTCATCAGTAAGCCCCGACATTGCCGAATTTCTCGTTGTAAGTCATCAGTGGCGAGAAATCCACCATAGTGAATGGGCGCATGGGGATAGGTGTCGAGAATCTGCTGCCAATAGTCTTGATCTTGCAGTAAACCAAAAATTTTCAGAGGGATTCCCAGTTGTTCAGCCGCCGCCACTGCATCTTCTAAGCCTTTTTCGGGGGCAATGCGACCTAACCAAACAAATTCTGCTTTACTTTCACCGCTAAATTCATATAAAGATAAATCCAAACCACTGCCTAAACAGCGACAGGCTTCCGCAAAGGGAAATGTCTCTGCTTGGGTTTGCGTATAAACCCCCAAGGTATCAGGAAAGTGCGAGGCAGTTTGCGCCATGATCTCATCTAACGCCTCACTCATCGTTCCCATACTGATGAAATGGGCAATGGGAGTGTTAAAAAAGGGGGTCAGATAAAAGGGAAGCCAGTCATAAGCAAAGTTCACGATTAAGTCATATTGTGACTGCACTTGTCGGGCATAGTCACACATATTCCCTAAAACCGAGTTGGGGGGTAGCTGAATCGGAGCATCTCTTCCTTCTCCCTGCACAGCGACTTGTAAGTTTCCGGGGATGGTTTCAATGGGAATATTCTCTAAATAAGAGCCAGTTGGGGCAAGGATATTTACCTTGTGTTTCGTGTGGAGCAAGTCTTGGGCAAGATTTTTGATAGTAAGTTCGACACCACCGCCTTCCCCTGTTCCTAATACTCCCACTGGCGTAGAAAGAAAGAGCAGAGAGAGAGATTGAGAAGAGGATGTCATAGGATTTTTGCTAAAAATGATTGTATATGCCACTCATTGAGGTTATTTTAATGGCATATAGCATTATCAGATCAATTCTAAAAGAAACTGGGGTGCTAGGATTCGAACCTAGGAATAACGAGACCAAAACCCGCTGCCTTACCGCTTGGCTACACCCCAATGGGCTGTGTTTTGTTCAACCTTTATTAATATAGCAAGGGCTTTTTTAAAGTGTCAAGGGTTGCTGAGAAAATTTTGCCCTTTCCAGAAAAAAAAGGAGAAACCAGTGTCTCTCCTCTTTACAGTTGCTATGATTTTAGGGAAGCGGGCCTGGGAGGATTCGAACCCCCGACACCGTGGTCCGTAGCCACGTGCTCTAGTCCACTGAGCTACAAGCCCATGCCAACAGTTAATTAATATAACACAGACCTTAGCGATGACACAAGAGGAAAATTTAACTCATCTCAATTCTGCTGGAGAAGCCCGTATGGTGGATGTTTCCGAGAAAGCCACTAGTAAACGAAGCGCGATCGCGCAGGGAGAAATTAAAATGTTGCAAGAAACACTAGAAACCATTGAAGCGGGAAATGCACCGAAAGGGGATGTTTTAGCTACCGCCCGTTTAGCTGGAATCATGGCAGCCAAACAAACCTCACAGTTAATTCCTCTCTGTCACAGTTTACCGCTACAAAACGTCGAAGTGGAGTTAACTGCCGATTATGAGTTGCCGGGGTATCAAATTCGCGCCACAACAACGACTACTGCACAAACAGGAGTAGAAATGGAAAGTTTAACCGCAGTTTCAGTGGCGGGTTTGACGCTTTATGATATGGCGAAAGCACTGGAAAAAACAATGATCATCCAATCCATTCGGTTAATTGAAAAAACAAAATAAATTAGTCATTGGATTTCAAATAACAAATAACAAATAAC
>CAZTXK010000008.1:0-23153 GCA_964617275.1 uncultured Dactylococcopsis sp.
ACTGATGCTCCGTCAATATCAAACTGTGGATTTTCCGGTGGATTAATTAAATCCCACTCACTCAAGACAGTAATAATTCCCCAAGTAAAAAAGCCACCCACGACAATCCCAGTAACAATTAAACTAATATAAAATCGTCGTAAAACTCGTAAATTTTCCTTACCTTGTTCCGATAACGGTTGTGAAGATCGATCTAAATCATTGTCCTCTCTTTCCGACATTCCTGAGGGAAAAGGTTGGTTATCTTCTTGGGAAATTGGATTCACTGAATGATGAAAGCCATTATGATCAGAATTTTTTTTATGATTGTTGTTATACATTAGAAGCTAAAGTGGTGATTAACTGGACAAAACAGGTTGAGCAATCGGGTGATAGAGTGTATCTCTTTCTTGATAGGGGCGACCAATTTTAGTAATAGCATTTTGCAAAGTCGAAACCTCCATACAAGTTCCTCCTTGTGCCCCTGCCATGGTGGTAATATGTTCTTCCATAAGTGTTCCACCGATATCATTACAGCCCCAATTAAGAGCTTCTGTTGCTCCCTCTAGCCCTAGCTTAACCCAACTGGGCTGATGATTTTGTATCCAATTTCCCAAGTAAATTCTTGCTACAGCCGTAAGCAGTAACGCATCCTCTAAAATGGGCTGATCTCGCCCTACTCTTTTACGAAGGGGCTTTGGTGCATCTTCTCCCACAAACGGAAGAATAATAAATTCAGTAATGTGGGCGGGATAGTCATTTTCAAAAGCAATTTCCTGCAGCGATCGCAGTCTTTCTAGATGATAAATTTGCTGTTGGGGGGTTTCAATATGTCCTGACAACATGGTACTCGTCGTGGGCATTCCCAGACGATGGGCGGTGCTAACAATGTCTAGCCAAGTTTGGCTGTTAATTTTTTCGGGGGCAATAATTTTGCGAGCGCGATCGTCTAAAATTTCGGCAGCAGTACCAGGCATAGAACCCACACCTACCGCTTTTAATTCCCCAATTACTGTTTCGTAACTTAGATGATCTTCTCTAGCAATAAATTGAATTTCTTGGGGGGAAAAGCCATGAAAATGAAGTTTAGGAAAAGCCTCTTTAATCGTTTTTACTAACTGTTGATAATAGGGTAAACTGAAGCCATTAAGTTTAGCTTCTGGGTTAAGTCCCCCCTGCATACAAATTTCCGTTGCCCCACGATTCACTGCATCTTGAGTTTTAGCCAGAATTTCTTCAAAATTGAGCCAATATGATCCTGACGCATCGGCATCACGGCGAAAAGCACAAAAACTGCAATGTTGTTCGCAAATATTGGTAAAATTAATATTGCGATTAACCACATAGGTTACGGTTGCTCCCACTTGTTTTTGGCGGAGAAAGTCAGCCGTTTTTCTAATAGCATTTCGGGCGTTGCTCTCTGTTTGATGGAGTAAAAATTCTGCCTCTGGTTGGGAAATTTGTTCCCCTTGACTGGCTCGATTTAAGATGGTATTTAACTCTGGGGTCATGCCACTCCTTATGTTATTTTTGAACTGATAGGTGATCACTGGTTACTGTTTTCGGACTTCTTCGGGAACGCTAACTTCTGAGCGACCTGCCAATTTTCTTAAATTTTGAATACGCAGTAATTCAGTAAAATTAAAACTCGGCCGCCCCTCAATTTCAGCAATTTTTTCAATACTATCTAATAGAGCCTGTGCTGCATCAACCATGTCATACCCTCGTCTTTGGGCAACTTTAATTGCCGCTTCATCCGCATCCACTTCCGTTTGCACACTGCGAGTTCTCCGCCAAATTTGGCTTCCAGCTAAAGCTACCAACCCCGCACTAGCAATCACCCCAATGGCATCTCCTTGGACGATTTCTACACCAGTTGTAATCGCCGCTGTGGCGACAATCCCCTGATAAAGGTCGGGTTTAAACCACTTAATTTGAGTTAACCAGCAAACGACCCGAAGTAAAGTTAAGTCTCTTTCTGCACGTGATAGTTCATTCCAAAGGTCAAAGTTAATATAAATTGCTCTTGCGCCCTGTTGCCAAGGTAACGGAAATGGGGCATCAATAAGACGAGACTGTTTTGGCTTGGGAATAATCTTGGTGGACATCCGCCCAGAAGCAGGCATTAAGTCAATTAAGTGACGGACTTCATCTTGATTAGGATACATAGCTTCAGTGGCATGGGAGAGGTTTGCTACTATTTATATCATAATTTTTGCGATGAGAGGTTGTATAGCGTTTATTGGTGAATGTTATTTATTATTTATTATTGGGTTGCTCTTTCTATTGCTTCGACAACAGAACGGTAGGCATCTGAATTTTGTAAATTTTTAATGGTAATGGCTTGCTTATCTCCCAAAATTAATACTCTAGGTGTTGGCTGAGGGAGAAATAAGACTGCTTCGATGACTTTTCTACTTAACTGCGCTTGTTTTTTATGACTGATTACATATTTGAGAGATAATTGATCGAGATAAATATGTTTACTTTTACTAATGATGAATCCGTCAAAGATAATAATCCCAATCGTGATCAATAATTCGAGGTAAATGGTGATTCCAAAGTTGGGTATTAAGCCTTGCCCAAAGTAGGAAAAATCCAAGAATAGGGTTTGACTTCCCAATAAAGAATTAATAAACCCTCCAAAATTGACCATAAAGTGACTCATCATAAGCACAAAAATAAAAAAGCCCGATCGCTGTAAAATTTGCTTTAATAATTGCCAACTATCTTGCCATCGCCATTGAGAATAAATGTGCCAAGTGTTATTTTTCTTTTCTTCCACTTTCACAGCATTAATTTTATCATTTTTCTCCCAGTTAAGCTCAGACATGGCGTAAGGATGATTTCCCTCACTATCGACATATTTAATGGGAATTTCTAATTGTGAAGCAAGGGGCTTAAGTTTCCTTAATGCAGTTTCTGGACGCTTAGTTTCATTAATAACAATTTCTGCACCATTAGAGAGAATTAAAATAGTTTGCCAAGTAACGGCAATTTCGGATTGAAAGCCATGACTTAAGATCAAACGAGGCGCGATCGCGCTACTTGTAATTTCCTCTTTACGATATTCTAAATAAACGATCTCTCCCCCAAGTATCATGCTTTTGATAATTAATTTATGATCATGAAAATTAATCGCTACAGGAAGCCAATTTTTATTTTTTTGATAATCAAATTGAGTAACTTGTTTATCTAATATCCATAAAACTAAAAAGAAAATAAGAATAAACTCTCGATAAGATTGAAATTGAAAAAATAGCCAAGACAAACCACAAAATATAAAAAATAGAAGCAAATTAACCAGTTCACTATCAATCTTTTCCCCTGAAATGAGTTCTGACCAAATTGAATTCAGGATAAAATTATAAATTTTAAAAAATATTTTTTTAACTTGAGCTAAAGGGAAAAGTAACTGTCCCCAAACTCTAGCAGGAGGATAATAAATATAGCCACGAAAATCCATCTTACTCCTTTTCCCAAGCTAATTTGGCAGCTCCCACCATTCCCGCTTGATTCCCTAATTCGGCAGTAAGAAGCTGGATATTCAATCGAGAAACACCAACCACTCGCTTTTCAATTTCTTCCCATGCTGCTGGCAAAAAAAAGGCCGCACTAGCACTAATGCCACCCCCAATTAAAATCGCTTCTGGGGTTAGCACATAAATTAAACTCGCTAACCCAACTCCTAAAGTCTTTCCATATTCTCGCCAAAATTTCAAAGCAGCTTCATCGCCAGCTTGGGCTAACTCCCCCAAATCAGCAGGGGTTTTGTGGGTTTGACGATAAATTGCTTGGGCGCATAAATGTTGTTCGAGAGAGCCATGATTGCCACTATTACAGCGTTCTCCTTCGGGATTGAGGGTAATTAAACCTAACTCTCCTGCTGCGCCATAGGGGCCGATAAACAGTTCATTATTGAGGATAATTGCCCCTCCTACCCCTGTTCCTAAAGTTAAGAGAATCAAATTATTAACATTACGCCCTGCGCCCAACCAAGATTCCCCTAAACCCGCACAATTGGCATCATTTGCCACAACAGTGGGAAGATTCAACTTCGCTTCTAATAAGTCTGCAAGGGGAACATCTTGCCAACCGGGAAGATTAATCGCAATTCGTGCCATGCGACTCTCGGCATCTGTAGGACCCGGGGTTCCAATCCCGATCGCGCTCACACTTTTTTTTGCATTTAGGTCTTTTACCCCCTTGGCAATAACTTCTACCACCGCTTCTGGATCGGGTGGTTGAGGCGTAGAGAGGGTAAGTGCATTTAAGCAACTGCCATCAGGGAGAAATTGACCCATTTTAATAGCAGTGCCGCCTAAATCAATGCCAATAACTGTTGATTGTTCCACGTTCAATGTTGAGAATTTATGTTCTAAATCGTATCAGGATCAACCCCCATTTCCCGCAATTTTGCTGCTAGTCTTTGATTTTTTTCTTGGGCTTGTTCAGCCTCTGCTTGGGCTTGCATTGCCATTTCCTGTCTTGTTGGCAACAGATTCCCTTCTAAATCTGCCCACCGTAACCAAGTGGCTTCTACCCCTTCAAAACTGCCGTGCCATCGTGTTAAATACAGTTGTAAACTCTCACAAAAATATCCCTTGTCTTCTTCTTGTAAGGGAGAATAACGTCTTCCGTTTAAACGAAACCCTGCAAAGTCTTCTGGATTAAACGGATCATACCAAAAGTATTCGGGGACTCGCATTTGATCTTGATAAATCTCTTTTTTCACCGTCTTATCATAGTTAGCAGTGCTTTCAGACAGCAATTCCACAATCACATCGGGGGCTTTTCCTTCTTCCCACACTACCCAACTTTTTCGTTCTTCTTTCGATACGCCAATGACAGCAAAAAAATCAGGCCCCTTAAAGTCTTGGTTTTTCAGTTGGGCAGCACTATAATAAATAAACATATTACCCCCCACATAGCCATTATCCCGTTGTTCGAGCCAAGGATATAACAGTTGGATTAATAAATCCATTTGCATTTTATGTCGCTGAGTTTCCATAGGAATGCCATCATCACAGGGGAGTTGATCTTGGGTGGGTAAAGCAATGGAAGTAACCGTCATTGTTTTAAATTAGCCATGCTTAGAGTTAGTTTGATTTTAGCGTGAAACATGGAGATAGAAGACCAAATCCTGAAAAACGTTCATCCCTCTACCTTAATTGCTGGCGTTGATGAAGTGGGAAGAGGGGCGTTATTTGGCCCTGTGGTGGCAGCCGCGATCGTTATTCCAGCCTCACAGGTATGCCAATTAAATGAAATTGCGGCGAAGGATAGTAAAAAACTCTCTCCCAAACGGCGTTCTGAGTATGCCGAAGCAATTAAAACGATGGTGACAGATGCTCAAATTGGAGCAGCCCAAGCAAGTGAAATTGATGAGATTAATATACTCCAGGCTTCTTTACTTGCCATGCAGCGATCTGTCGAAAAGTTAACGCCACCGCCGATGATTTGCTTAGTAGATGGTCGATTTTCTTTACCTGATCTCAACAATATTCAACAAGTGAATTTAAAACAGGGAGATGCGCGATCGCGCTTAATTGCCGCTGCCAGTATTGTTGCTAAAGTTTACCGAGATAATCTAATTGTTCAGGATTTTGCCCCAAAATATCCCCAATATCACCTTGCCCAAAATAAGGGATATGGAACCGTAGCGCATCGTTCAGCGTTACAAGAATACGGCCCCTCTCCACAACATCGTCAATCCTTTCGCCCCTGTCGATTAGCTACTTTTTAAATGGCAATATCGCAAGCCATACTGTGATCAAAATAGCTTTTATTTTTCGGAAAATTAAGAGGTTTTGATTCAGTTTCCTCAAGAATTGTTCCCGTTAAATTAGCCCCACTTAACTTAGTTTCTCTTAAATTTACCCGAGATAAATCAACATTTTGTAAATCAACCCTTTTCATCAACGCCCGTTGCAGATTCACCTCAATCAAAGAAGCTCCCTGTAAACAAGCCCTAGTAAATCTTGCCTCTAAGAAATTTGACCAATTTAAGTTTGAGTCTCTTAAATTTGTCTCTCGTAAATTTGCTTGATACCCCTTAACGCCAGATAAATTACTGCCTTGTAAATTCGATTTTTTCAAATTAGCTTGAGATAAATTTGCACCGCTAATTCTCGCCTCCACTAAGGTACAATTCATCATAAAAGCACTAACAAAAAATGCCTTAGTTAATTCCGCTTCTCGAAAGCAACTGTCACTTAACTTGGCATAACTAAAATTTGTCCAGTTTAATTTTGCCTGATCAAAAATCGACTTAGTTAAAAAGGCTCGTTGAAAATTAACCCCAATTAAATTTGCCCCCGTAAAATCCACTGCAATTAAAGTAATTCCCGTTAAATCCAAACCGCTAAGGTCAACACCACGAAAATCTCGATCCCCCTGTTCATACAGCCTAAGTAAACGGCTAAGTTTCATTTCCATTCCTTACCTACAACACAAATAGCAGTGGTAAGCTGTGGTTAAGTCACCCACTCACCCACTATTTAACATTTCTTTAATATTAATTTTATAATTATCGTTGTCATCTCACCACTTGTTGCTAAAGGATTTTAGAATTTTTAATAAAACTTAAAAGTCTCGAAAGTTTTCGTATCATTTCATTGGTTATTTGTTCATTGATCACTGATCACTGGCTTACAAAGGACAAACCACAAAGGAACAATTAAGAGAGCATATAAACTTTTCCATCCAATAAAATTCGTTTAATCCCCTTCGCTTGTAAATGTTCCTTCGTTTTTTTAATCATCTTGCCATCAGGTACTTTAATGACTTTTTGGGAGCGATTAGAAAACCGTCGCGCCACTCGATGATTATCAAAAATGGGCAACGTTTTTTGCTGCGTTTCTACACTGGGAATTTTTCCTAAATCATTAAAATCTTTTAGCGGTTTAGTAATCAAATTTGCCCCGCGATCAATCACTAAGTAACAAGTTTTCGGGAACTTCGCTTCAGAAAGGGGTAGCACCTCAACTTCATTGGATTTCTTTTTCGGCTCTTTCTTAACCTGTTCTTCCTCTTCTTCCCAGTCATCCTCTTCTGAGTCTTCTAAGTCATCATTCCCCATATCTTCACCAAACATCGCTTTAATTACGCTAAAATCAAAATTCTCCATTTCTTCTTGTTCCTCCGGTTCTGAGGGTAAACTTACCTGAGGAGAAGACTCATCAGAAGAAAAAGATAACTCAATTTGTTGATTCGATGAATCATCTAGAGATGAGTTAACAGGGGCAGAAACCGACTTTTGCATCTCTGGAACTTGAGAAAATTGAGTGTCATTGTGATCACTACTATTATCTTCATCACTAGAATGACTTGATTCTTGTTTGGTAATGACCTTTTTGGAAGATTGAAAGCGATCTTTCGACCGTTTTTGATGACGTTTTTTGCGAACTATATCATTATACTCTTGGGTGGATAATTTATTTTTAAGCACCCGACCAACCGTAGAACTACTCACTTGAAAGTAATTCGCTAAAGTAGCTGTTGTTGCGTCCGTTTCACGATATAAACGAACTAGCTCAACTTTTTCGTCATCAGAAAGTTTTTTCGCACTCATAAGTAGCTATAGAGGTGACGTTACTAAATACAATAGGGTCAGACTTTATTGTATCGAGTTAACCCCTTGTCAAGCATCTCGCGATAAAGGAATTTAATGTTAAAATCAATTAATCTATGGGAATAGCTTTGGGAACGAGTAGTTAAGTTATGAGTCTTGATATTCAAATTGGTCAAGGAAAAACCGCGCGTCGAGCCTATGGCATTGATGAAATTGCCCTTGTTCCGGGACGGCGCACAATAGACCCTAGTTTACCGAATACCACGTGGCAAGTGGGAGAGATTCAGCGAGAAATTCCCATTATTGCCAGTGCTATGGATGGGGTAGTAGATGTCAAAATGGCAGCTTTACTGTCAGAATTGGGGGGATTAGGGGTTTTAAATCTAGAGGGGATTCAAACTCGCTACGAAGACCCCAACCCGATTTTAGACAAGATTGCCTCAGTGGGGAAAAATGAGTTTGTAGGTTTAATGCAAGAGCTTTATTCGGTTCCCATTCAACCGGAACTGATTAAAAAGCGCATTAACGAAATTAAGTCTCAAGGTGGAATCGCTGCGGTTAGTCTCACTCCAGCAGGGGCTGCCAAATATGGCGATGCTGTAGCAGAAGCAGGTGCCGATATTTTATTTGTGCAAGCAACAGTTGTTTCCACAGCTCATTTATCCCCTGAGGAAGTTAACCCTCTAGACTTAGCCGCCTTTTGTGAAAAAATGCCGATGCCTGTGGTTTTAGGAAACTGTGTTACTGAGGCAGTTGCCTATGATTTAATGAAAGCTGGCGCATCAGCGGTTTTAGTCGGAATTGGCCCTGGGGCTGCTTGTACCTCTCGCGGCGTGTTAGGAGTGGGTGTTCCCCAAGCAACCGCAGTAGCTGATTGTGCCGCAGCCCGGGAGCAGTTTTATCAAGAAAGTGGGAAATATGTTCCCATTATTGCCGATGGCGGCTTAGTTACGGGTGGCGATATCTGTAAATGTATTGCCTGTGGCGCTGATTCTGTGATGATTGGTTCTCCGTTTGCACGGGCAGCGGAAGCTCCCGGACAAGGCTTCCACTGGGGCATGGCAACTCCAAGCCCAATTTTACCCCGAGGAACTCGCATTAGTGTGGGAACCACTGGCACAGCCAAAGAAATTCTCACAGGGCCGGCGCGACTGGATGATGGCACGCACAACTTATTGGGGGCTTTGAAAACCAGTATGGGAACCTTAGGGGCAAAAAACCTTAAGGAAATGCAACAAGTCGAAGTAGTGATTGCTCCCTCGCTGTTGACGGAAGGCAAGGTTTATCAGAAAGCGCAACAGCTAGGAATGGGGAAATAATCATTAGTTGTTTGTCCTTCGTCCTTTGTTGTTTGTTGTTTGTAAACCAATGACCAATGACCAATGACTAATGACTAATGACTAATGACTAATGACCAATGTTAGCCAAATCGACAGGTAACTCGCCCTTGAAGAAGAGATAAAGGAATTTCCCCAAATTGTCGGCTGTCAGTGCTAGCAGTGGGGTTATCTCCTAGTAAGAAACAGGTATTATTCTCTTTGACAGTGACGACTCTTTTAATGATTTGTAAGTCTTTTTGAGTCGGATGTTGAGCAATTACAATGTCTCCTACTTCTGGTCGCTGTTTTTGATAAATATTGGGGTCAATTAATACCTCTTCTCCGGGGGTGAGAAGGGGTAACATGGAGTTTCCTGTAACGCGAAATCGTTTCCGTTTTCGCAGTAGCCAGAGCAAGAGTTCTCTGAAATTAATATCTGGTAACATGAAAGAGAGAGGAGAAAGAGTCAGGAAAGATTATGAATTCCCAGCGCGATCGCGATCAAGAAGAAAACCTCCAAAAGGATATTCTATCAGATCGGAAATATTCTTTAGCCGAAGCCATTGGTCGAGAAGGGGGAAACTTTTTAAAGGGAGAATCTCCCGTTCCTAAATTAGTGCAAGTGACCACAGAAGTCAATTTATTTATTGATAACAATTTAAAGGATTCTTCTGGGGCATTGCAATCTGTTTTAAAACGTTGGGTAAAATCTGATCCGTTACTCAGTGAAAATTTAGAGTCGCCCTTAAAGGGCTTAGATAAAATTTTAGAAAAAATATTAACTCAGAAGGGATTATTTTATGAAATGGTACGAGAAGCGGATGTAAAATGGGGACAAATGTATCAAGAGCGTCCTTATTTTCAAAAACCGGGAGATCCCCCTCATCCTGATGATGAATATACCCATGAATCGGTGAGAGAAAAGCTCTCTTTATTACGACAGAAAATTGCATCTTAGGTTTGTTATTCGTTATTCGTTATTTGTTATTCGTTATTAGTTTATAGAGTAATGCGAAAATTTCAACCAGCAGGGTTTCAACAGCGAAGTTTAGATACAAAATGGGGAAAGATGGTCTATAGTATGCCTGATGCTTCCTTTTATTCCCCAAGCGTTTCTGATGCGATGCCTCTTGTTTTTCTTCATAGTTTGGGGGGCGGTTCGTCGGCTTATGAATGGTCAAAAGTTTATCCTAGTTTTGCTAGTAATTATAATGTTATTGCCCCTGATTTAATTGGTTGGGGCGATTCGGCTCATCCTGCGAAAACATATTCTCCTGAAGATTATCTGGAGATTATTAAAAACCTATTAGAAAATGTCGCAAAAAAGCCTGCTTGGGTTGTTGCTTCTTCTTTAACCGCAGCGCTGGCAATTCGATTAGCGATCGCTGAACCCCAGCTATTTCGAGGTTTGTTTTTAGTCTCCCCATCAGGATATCGAGATTTTAGTGAAGATTATCAGGAGGAATTTACCTCCCAGCTAATTAATCTTCCCGGGTTAGATCGGCTTATTTATGCAGTAGGTGCAGGGAATGAGTGGGCGGTACGGAATTTTTTAGAACAGTTTTTGTTTGCAGATACTTCTCGTTTAAGTGAGGAAGTGGTGGAGGCTTATTTGGCTTCCGCATTGAAACCGAACGCTGAATATGCCGCCCTTGCTTCTTTGAAAGGGGATATTTGTTTTGATTTAGCCCAATATATGGGAGATTTGCAAACCCCCACCAGCCTCGTTTGGGGATCACAATCGCGGTTTAGTCGCCCTGAAAAAGGTAAGCGGTTGGCGAGTTTAAATCCGAGCGCGATCGCGCAGTTTCATATTGTTCCTGCAACGGGCGTTTTACCGCATTTAGAAACCCCAGCCGTGGTAACAGGACGATTAGCTTGTGATATAGTTAAGGACACGGTTATGGAGCGGTGAAAATGCACTTATTAATCCCTGCAGCCGGACGGGGACAACGAATGGGCAGCGATCGTAATAAGCTACTATTGCCCTTATTGGGTAAACCCTTGCTTGCCTGGACATTACTGGAAGCAGAGGCTTCCACAGAAATTAAATGGATTGGCATTGTGGGACAATCCTTTGATTTCAACGATTTTAAGACAATTCTAGAAGACTTAAATTTAAACACCCCCATTCACTTCATCGAGGGGGGAAGCACGCGACAAGAATCCGTTTTTAATGGCTTACAAGCCTTACCCGAGGACGCACGCTACGTTTTAATCCATGATGGGGCGCGATGTTTAGTTACCCGAGAATTATTTGACCGTTGCAGTGAAGCCCTTAACGACAGTCGGGCGATCATTGCCGGGGTTCCTGTTAAAGATACCATCAAAGTGGTTGATGAAAGTGGCTATATTGCTGATACGCCCGATCGCAGTCAGATGTGGGCAGCGCAAACCCCCCAAGGTTTTGAAGTCGAACTCTTAAAATGGTGTCATCGCCAAGGACAAGTTCTCGACTGGCAAGTGACCGATGATGCGGCGTTGTTAGAACGATGTCAGTTTCCTGTGAAAATCGTGGAGGGAGAAGAAACCAACCTCAAGTTAACAACCAGATTTGATCTCGCGATCGCGCAATTTATCCTCCAACAAAGACAAACTTCCTGAAAAAAACACTTCAATTCAAAACCCAGTTAACGGTAAAATCAGCAAGGAAGTAATAAGACAATCTCTTTAAAAGAAAAATACCTATAGGAGGAAATAACCGTGGCGAAAAAAACCATTGCCAGCCTGAGTGAAAGTGATATTAGCGGAAAGCGCGTTTTAGTTCGTGCCGATTTTAATGTCCCCATGAATAAGCAGGGCGAAATTAGCGATGATAACCGCATTCGGGCAGCCCTTCCCACTATCAAAGACTTAATTGGCAAAAACGCCAAAGTTGTCCTCTGTAGCCACATGGGTCGTCCCAAAGGGGAGTTTAAGGACAAACTCCGTCTTACCCCTATCGCTGAACGATTATCCCAACTCCTAGAACAAGAAGTGGTCAAATGTGATGACTGCATTGGCGACTCCGTAAAACAACAAGTTGATGGCTTACAAAATGGTCAAGTTGCCCTCTTAGAAAATCTCCGTTTCTATTCCGAAGAAGAAGCCAACGACCCTGAGTTCAGTAAAAAATTAGCAGCCAATGCTGATGTTTACGTTAATGATGCTTTTGGGACTGCCCACCGCGCCCATGCTTCCACCGAAGGGGTCACGAAGCATCTTAGCCCCTGTGTCGGCGGTTATCTCATTGAAAAAGAACTGGATTACCTCAAAAATGCCGTTGAAAACCCCCAACGTCCCTTTGCTGCCATTATTGGCGGGTCGAAAGTTTCCAGTAAAATTGGGGTAATTGAAACCTTAATCGAAAAATGCGACAAACTCATCATCGGTGGTGGCATGATTTTCACCTTCTTTAAAGCGCGAGGAATGAGTGTCGGTAATTCTTTAGTGGAAAACGACAAACTGGAATTAGCGAAGTCTCTAGAAGCTAAAGCCAAGGAAAAAGGCGTAGAAATTTTATTCCCCACTGATGTTGTCATTGCTGATGACTTCTCAGAGAGTGCCAACACTCAAACCGTTACCGTGGAAAACATTCCCAATGGTTGGCTGGGGTTAGACATTGGCCCCAAAAGTGTGGAAGCGTTCAAAGAAGCCCTTGCCGACTGTAAAGGGATTATCTGGAATGGCCCCATGGGTGTATTTGAAATGGAAGCCTTTGCTAAAGGAACTGAAGCCATTGCCCAAACCTTAGCGGAATTAACGGACAATGGCGCAACCACGATTATCGGTGGCGGTGACTCGGTGGCAGCCGTGGAAAAAGTCGGCGTTGCTGATAAAATGAGCCATATTTCCACCGGTGGCGGTGCTAGCCTCGAACTCCTAGAAGGAAAAGAACTTCCTGGAATTGTTGCCCTCAATGATGTTTAGTTAATTCCCCCTAACCCCCTTGGAAAGGCAAGGGGGATTCCCCCTAAAATAATTTTAGAAGAGCAGAATTTTCCTAAAATGGCATCAGGCGGGATAAATGCGTAACCGTCGGTTTGGTTCTTCCCCAAAGCTATCAGACTGGAGGCGATAATGTTCTGCGAGTTCGTGTTGCATTTTTCGCACTTTCGCCGGACGTGGCAATAATTCCACCGGTTGCCCTTTGGGAATAACAATTTGTTCCACCGCCAAACGCGCCTCTTCTAGGGCTTCTAATTCATTTTCATCGCTGCTTTCGGTAAACATCCGAAAGTCAATTCCTTCAGCCGTAGTGGGATCAAGGTCTAGTAAACGCTGCAAAGTTCGGGTAATCTGGGGTAACGTATTAGATTTAACCACATGAATGGGAATTTCTTTGGTTTTTGCCATTTGACGGAGTTTAGAATGGTTTTTGACCTGCGATCGCAGCGCAAGAACGGCATCAGCATGATCCATGTCTTTTGTCAAGGTAATGGGCAAATTTAATAATTCCATCACCTGATCTAATAAATTGCGGCTAATGCCATAAGGATAGACATAAACCGGCCAGTCTTCTCCATTCGGCCCTGGGGTTCTAACCTTTTCCGTTTTTTCCTCTGCTTGTTGCCAAGACTGATCCAGCATCTGTTCAAAATCAGGATTTTGCGGGGGAGAAGAATCAACCGGGGTCATTTGTCCTGAGGCTCGCCAGCCCGTGGGACGAGGTAAAACAGGGTTTTGCAGGCGAGTTTTACCATTACTCGGGGGAGGGGCATTGCCTTTTTCTTCGTAAACTTCCACCTCTCCTTCGTCATTGACCGATCTCACTTCCATTCCGGGTTCATGTCCCCGTAAAATTTGATCAACTGTCTCTGACACCTCCTGATGGACGACCCAGCGTTGTCGTTCCAGCATTTCTACAGCAATATCAAAGGTGGGGAGGGCTTTCCGTTCTAGTACTGTTTTTTGAGAACTACGGCGGCGAGCTTCTTCATCCCCGAGAGTGACGGCTTGAATGCCTCCAATTAAGTCAGAAAGCGTGGGATTTTTGATTAAATTATCTAACCGATTGCCGTGGGCGGTTCCCACTAATTGTACTCCCCGTTCGGCAATAGTTCGCGCTGCGAGAGCTTCTAATTCCGTGCCAATTTCATCAATAACGATCACTTCTGGCATATGATTTTCCACTGCCTCAATCATGACCTGATGTTGCAGTTCAGGACTGGCGACCTGCATCCGTCGCGCTCGTCCAATGGAAGGATGAGGGATATCGCCATCGCCAGCAATTTCATTGGAGGTGTCAATAATGACCACTCGCTTATTCAAATCATCTGCTAAGACTCGGGCAATTTCGCGCAGGGCAGTGGTTTTTCCCACACCAGGACGACCCAACATTAAAATCGAGCGTCCCGTTTCCACTAAATCCCGAATCATGCCAATTGTTCCATAGACAGCGCGTCCAATGCGACAGGTTAAACCAATAATTTCCCCGCCACGATTGCGCATGGCACTAATACGGTGTAAGGTACGTTCAATACCAGCACGATTGTCACCACTGAACATCCCAACGCGATCGCTGCAGAACTGGATATCCTCTCGCGTTACTGTCTCTTCACTGAGATATTCCCAGTGGCTGGCAAATCGAGCTTCAGGTTTTCGCCCTAAGTCAATCACCACTTCAATTAATTCCCCTCTTTGTTGATGATTGGTTAACTTCTCCGCCACATCAGGGGGAAGGGTCGCTAATAAAGCATCAAGGTCATCAGTGACTTGCATTCTTTGCACTAACGGTTTTTCTGTCTCTGGGACGGCTTGAGATTGAGATTGCTGATCAATTTTGGGATTGCTAGACATAAAGGTTTCTAAACAATTTTTTTAAGATGATTTAGCAGAGAGTGGGGAAGGAAGTTGGGTGCGTTTTTTGATTTGCGAGACAAGACTGTCTGCTTGGGCGACAGCTTCCCACAACAGTGGCTGATCCTCCTCTAAGTGTTGAATACGATGGGAATCTTCTAGCATCTCTAAAAATGAGCTTAACTGAGAACGAGCAAAGCTGCCATAAGCAATTCCTGCCACAGTGCGCTGAGAATTGTTTAAGCTGGAGCTGAGAATTTGAGCCGAGTCTAGCTTTTCGACCGTGTGTTGATTAGTGCCGCCAGCGAGTTGCACATAACCGGGGAGATTTGCATGAAGAACTTTTTGAGCTAACTTGACACTAGCGCGAGTGGTTCCCGCGCCTAAATCCCCGCTCATGGGTCGCCCATCGGTTTGCCAAATCAGTGGACAAGGGAGGGGAGAAATAAACTCATAGAGGGTTTGTAAATACTCAATGAGATTGGGCGCATCAGGACAACTAATGGCTAAAACTTTCAGTTGGGGAATAATGGGTTGCAGGGCTCTCCAAAGTTTTTGAAATTCCTGTTCTCTTCCCACTTGGGTGTGAAGCTCGATCGCGTCGATGTGATAAGGTTTTAATTGTTCGGCTACGGTTTCGGGGGGAAGTTGATGGGATTCGGTGGTAATCAGTTGCAAAGGGCAAACCGGCAAACAGCGACCACAGCCATAACAGCGATCGCGCTTAACTCCCGAAAAATCAATAGCATCAGCCGGACAAACCGCTTCACAGGGGCGAGGACAATCGGACGGACATAGGTTGGGATCAAATTGAGCTTTACGGAAATGAGGGTCTTCCCCATCATTGAGACTTACCATTAACCAAGGGCGACCCTGTGGGGAAAATCCCCGCGCGATCGCGTTTTCCTGCAAGTCTTCCGCCACCGCTAATCCCTCTTGAGCAGTGGCAACGACCGCTGCATCAGCAGCCACATCAATACAATCAGCCCCTGCTAGGGCATAAGCCAAACTCAAACTTCTCACAGCAGGGAGATGCTGGTAACTTGCCCCACAAATGAGCTTAAACCAGCGACCGTTTTCTAGGGATTGTAATGGGAAGTACATATTGCTCACACTTCCTATGGTACAGCGACAAAATCAAATTGGGGAGGGGCAGTTATTGGTCGTGAAGGAAAAAACCTCAGTTTGTGTTAGCATAACTTTTCGTGTAACGTGAAAGTCAGCCTTGATTGAGATTTGATCGATGTTATGGATTGTTTGGAGGAGTTAATTTCATGCCACGTACCCCCGATGAATATGCAGTCTATTTATTCCTAACCAGTGGTCACCGTGAGGAAGTCCGCTTTCCCACCATTCAAGATTTCCAGAAATGGTATAAAGGAGAATTAAAGCCTAATGGAGACTCTCAGGAGTTTATTACTGTTCCCATTAAGAATATGCAGGGGGAATATATGGTGGTACGCCCCTCTAGCATTATTGCCATTCGGGTAGAACCCCTATTTGCCGGCAGTGTTGAACGATTTTAATCTTCATTTTGTTTAATTTGATTCCAATCGGGAACAGGATCATATCCACCCGGATGGAAAGGATGACAACGTAAAACTCGTTTAATGGCTAACCCACTTCCCCGAAAAACGCCAAATCGTTCTATAGCTTCGATCGCGTATTGAGAACAAGTAGGCTGAAACCGACAGCTAGGGGGAAAAAGGGGAGAGATCAAAACCCGATATAACTCAATCAGTTTAACCGAAATCGCCTTCAGCATCATGAAACTCTGAAATTACTGGATTCCTTCAAGTTAGCAAAAAAATGATCGATTCATCATTGCCCTTAGAATGGATAGAAATCTTTACGGTAAGAAGATCAAAGCGTAGCTTATTTGGGAGTAAAATGAAAGTAAAGTAGGATGCTGGGGAGGTAAATATGACTTACCAAAAAATTTTAGTAGCTCTCGATCAATCTTCACAAGGAGATGCTGTTTTTCAGCAAGCACTGACACTGGCTAAAGCCTACCAAGCGCAACTTTTCTTATTTCATGCCGTGATGTTTAATGGTCGTAACCTTGAGGCTTACAGCGGCATTTATGGGCAAAATGTGCTTAGTCTTTCCTCATCGGTGCAGGAACAACTAGAAGCTCAAACTCAAGAAATCGAAACTTGGTTATCAGGGTATGCGGAAAAAGTCCAAGCAGAAGGGCTAGCTGTGGAGTATGATTGGAAAGTGGGCGAACCGAGCAGCTGGATTCGCGAGATGGCAAAAAGTTGGGAGGCGGATTTAGTGATCCTTGGTCGCCGTGGAAGAAGAGGGTTAGCCGAGGTATTTTTAGGGAGTGTGAGCAATCATGTCGTTCATTATGCCCCTTGTTCGGTGTTAGTGGTACAAGGCAAAGAGTTCGAGGATGATAGTGATTAATAACCAAGAATGAGGTTTTAATTGTTAAAATAGAAGGGAAACCTTATTGTTGTTAAAGTCAATTTATACAATTTCATTTATGAGTGCCTCGACCCTAAAAACTAAGCAAAAGGCTGAAAAGAATTCTTTATCACTCCATTATCTCGGGGACAAAACCCTGAGAAAACCCTGTAAGCGCATTAGTAAAGTCGATCAATCCATTAGAGACATAGCAAAACAAATGGTGCAAACCATGTATGCCGAACAAGGCATTGGTTTAGCTGCCCCACAAGTGGGGATTAATAAGCAAATGTTAGTGGTGGATTGCGATCGCGACAATAGTGCCACTCCCCCATTAGTTTTAATTAATCCCCAAATTGAAACTTACAGCCCAGAGTTAGTGACTGGGGAAGAAGGCTGTCTGAGTATTCCAGGTGTCTTCTTAGATGTGGTTCGCCCGAAAGCGATTACAGTTAAATATAAAGATGAACAGGGCCGCCCACAAAAAATTAAGGCAAGTGATCTCCTTGCAAGAGTGATTCAACATGAATCGGATCACCTTGATGGGATTTTATTTGTCGATCGCGTTCCCAATGATTTAGTCTTGACAGAAGCTCTGAACAAACAAGGCTTCTCTGCAAATGCTGTCCAAACGCTCTGAAGGATAAAAGGAGTTAAGTGTCTTGCTAACCCCAAAAAGTGGTTTATTATTACTAATTTCTTGTGTTGCCGCGATCGCTGCGGTTGGTTCAGTCTTTGAACTCTCTTATGGCGATCCCCGCTATGGCGTAATGATTACCTCGGTAATTCTCAGTGCTAGCATTCCCCTAACGGGATTAGCACTTTGGCTAGCCATTCAAGATGCACGAGCCAACTTAAAATAGTTTCTCCTCGAAAGCAGTGGCTATCTAAGATGGGTCACTGCTCTATTCTAGTGAGTTATGCTTGATATTACCAAATTAACGGGACAACTGCCAGCGATTAGTGAGCATTTACAGCAAGAAGCCCAGGCAAGTAATCAACGCTTAGAAGAAGCCCAAAAACGGCTAGCAGAAAGTGTCACTCAACAAGAAGCCCTAGAAAAACAACAGCAAGAATGGCGCGATCGCGCACTTTTTAAGGCAGCGATTCCCTTAGAGCCCCTCGACACTTGCCAAGAAATTCCCGCCCCTCCCTACGCCCATAGTGTTTTTGCCACCGATGGCTCACAAATTTCTCCCTCTCACCACGAAATCGCCTATTGTTATCTCCTCAATATTGGGCGCGTGATGTTGCATTATGGGCAAAGTCTGTTCCCCGTTCTCGATAGCATTCCCGAAGTTTTTTATCGGCAAGAAGATTTATACGAGTCTCGCCAATGGGGGATTCCCACCGATGAATGGCTAGGGTATCGGCGTACTGTTTCTGAAATTGAAGCCCTTGCCGAAATGGCTTATCGTTGGGTGAAGCCACCAGGGGCACATGATGAACCGAATTTAGCTCTAGTGGATGGCTCTTTAATTTATTGGTTTCTTGAAAACTTGCCCACCCCGGCCCGAGATCAACTTTTGCCCCGAATTTTTCGGGCTTGGGAACAACTACAAGCCGCGCAAGTGCCGTTAATGGGCTATCTCAGTGCTAATCGCCACACGGAAGCTGTGCGATTTCTCCGTTATGCCAGTTGTCCTTATAGTGTTCCCGATTGTCAAACCTTTTGCGCGAATGAACAGAACCGACTTCCCTGCCAAAGTTGTGAACCCTTGCGAGATACGACGCTTTGGCAAACCTTATTATCGCCGGGGCAGCGATCGGCAATTTGGCGCAGTCAGAGTCCGATTTTAGACTTATATCCTGAAGACTTTACCGTTCACTTCTGCTATGTTCATGTGGGAACCGAAATTGCGCGAGTGGAGTTTCCCGCATGGATCGCCCAAGATATTGGGTTGTTAGAACAGTCTTTAGGGCTTCTTTTAGGACAAGTGTATAAAGGATATGGTTATCCCGTCGCGATCGCCGAATCCCATAATCAGGCAGTTGTCAGAAGCAGCGATCGCGCTCGATTTTTTGCCCTTCTAGAACGAGAAATGATCAAAGCGGGATTACCCAATGTCGGAGTGTCTTATAAAGAGAGTAATAAACGGGATAGTATCGCTTGAATCTAACCTTTATTTTTTTTCAGCTAAAGTAGAAAAGGAAGCGATCGCGCGACTAGGACTTCCTTGCTTATGAGCTATACTACCGAAGAACTAATTGAAATTCTCGATCAAGAATTAAGAGCAAACTGGCAAGGGAAACGAGTCTTATTTTCTTCTTCCAAGCGTTTGAACAATCCTGTTTTAGCAAAAGCCATTGGCACAGAAAAATTAAGTAAAATTTTTGCTTATCGGGATTTTCGCGCTCAAATTCATGAGTATCAACGCCAGCATCAAGTTTCAGGATTAGTGTGGCGAACTTATTACTTTAATGGCTGTCAAGTTGAGTGTCCAGAACTTCATAATCAATTAATTGCCATTCCCGAAGATAAAGAAACCTTAATCAGAATTAAACCGCGAATTTTAGAATTTTGGCAAAAAGCAACCAAAAACCTTTTCTTATGGCAAGAAAGAAAGCCTCCGCGAGAAATTGATGCTGAAACCGTTGATCAGTGGGCAAATGAAGCCGAATGGCTAGAAGTGGAAACCACGCAAACTGAGCTGATTTTGAATCTCTGTTGGGGCGATCCCAAAGAATGTCATTATCAATGGGCGAATCCTGATTCGGGGCGCGATCGCGTCATTGCGACTTTCGAGGAACTTCCGCCTGCGGTTCATTAGATTGCTAGATCTTGGTGATGGATCAATTGTTGCAATTTTCCCAAAACAAAGTAAAATGACACACGCAACTGACTACTTTTCGGATACCCTCTTAAAAGATAGTCAATTAAATAAAGCGGAAAAAAGTAAAGAAAAGGTTATGGTCAATTCTACAGCAAGTCCCTTAACGCAGCCGATGGATATTCAAGAGTTAGCAATTACCCTATCGGCAAAGAACTTAAATCCCACGATGTTAACGGTGGATAATTTGCGCTCATTAGGCATTATTCCTGAGGATTGGGAACTGTCCAAGCAGCCCACCTTAAATCAGCTACAAGCGCGATTAAACTTCAAAAATGGCGTTAATATTGTGGCCCAGCAACGGAATATTACCTTTGCTGAACCCCTCAATGCTCAAAATGCCAAAGAAGTTAAAGCACCCTTAGTGGCTAAGGAATTTGTCGCCAAATTTGCCAAAGCTGATTATCAAACCGTAAGCATTGCCCCGAAAACCATTGTCAGCTTCGGAAACGAAACCACGACTAGCCCCCGTCAATTTTTGATTGAAAAATTAATTGCCCCCGGGCCTTGGCGGGAAGTAGGGAACAGCACGCCTCAAGCCTCCGTCAACTTTGTTTATCAGTTGGAAGGATGTCAATTAAATATGAGTGTCAATGAAGTAAGGTTGCGGGCGCAAAATAACCCTGATCAAACCGTACCGGCTCTATTATTCTCAGGTAGTTTTAATTATCGCTCCGAAGAAGGAAGCAATACCACCGCCGACTTACAAGGAAAAATTGACCGCTGGTCCAATAATATGGAAAGTTTCCGCGAAATTGTTCATCAAAAATTCTTAGGGCAAACCAGTGAAGGAGGAATCTTCCCTTCTGAGGTTGTCCCCAACTAACGTCATAATAGGGGGAATAGTCATCAGCTATTGGCTGTTCCCCAATGTAAGGCTTAGTGCTAGTCGAAAGAATGATTGGAGGAATTTAAGGATCACACCATGACTGAGGTGATAAAAATTGACGAAACGCCCATTCCCCCAGAAGAATTGTTGTCTCATTTGAGAACTTATCAAATGCTGCCCCAATTATTACGGGAATTGATTATCGATCGCGCGATCGCCCCGATAGAATGCTCCTCCGAAGAAGTGGAAACGGCAAAAAAAGAATATCTCACCCAGAATCGACTTACTGATCCCAAACGAGTTCAGGCTTGGTTACAGTATAATCGTCTCAATCAAGAGGAATTTGAAAAAATTGCCATTCGGAGATATAAACTTAATAAATTTAAGCAAGAAACTTGGGGCGCAAAAGTAGAATCTTATTTCCTCCAACGTAAACGGGATCTTGACCAAGTTGTCTATTCCTTGCTGCGAACCAAGGATAATAATATGGCAACGGAACTCTATTTTCGCCTGCAAAATGGAGAGGCGAACTTTGAAGAACTGGCTCAAAAATATTCGGAAGGACCGGAAGCCGAAACCAGAGGAATCGTGGGGCCAGTTCCCGTAACAACTCCCAACGAAAAAGTCAGCAAAATGCTACTCTCTAGCGAAGTGGGTCAACTCTGGCCCCCTGTACGGATTGGTGAGTGGAGTATTATCGTCCGCTTAGAAAAGCTGATTTCAGCCCAACTTGATGAGCAAACTCGTCAAAAATTAATCAATGAACTCTTCAGCAAATGGCTTGAAGAAGAAGTGAAAAAACATATTACAATTGAACCCTTAGATTCGGAAACATCCGAGGTAGCCTGATGAGTTTTACAACCACTGATATTGTCTCCTTTCTAACGGAGCATTTTCCTTTTAACCAATTGCCCCGTGAAGCCTGTGAAAGAGTTTCTCAAAAACTACAGCCCTTACGCTACAAAATGGGGCAAGCACTCGCTCTACGAGAACGGATGCCCACAGAAGTCCAAATTATTTATGAAGGACAAGTGCGGTTGTTGGGATATGAATCCAAAACCCAAATGCCCCTCACCCTAGAATTAGCTCGTCCTGGGAAGTTAATTGGTTGGGTGGGCTTAGTCCGTGGTATGCCTTGTGAAACCGCGATCGCGTCAGAAGAATCCATTTGTTTAAGCCTAAAAGCGGAAGATTTTTGGGAACTTTATCGTGAGTATGACGCATTTCGAGAAGCAATCCAAAATCAGTGCAGCGCGGTAGAAGCCTTTACCCTCCTCTGTCAAGAGCAAGAGCGGCATCCTCGCGGCGGCGTTGATCTCAAGGCGGTTACCGAAGCAAGTTTAGAAAATGCTGTTGTAGAGACACTTCCCAAAGGAAATACCAAAGTTGCCAATCTTCCTGCCGATCATCCCTTGAAAGATGAAGATCGCATCTGGCTGGTTAGTGGAGGCGGTAAACTCCTAAATTTGCCCACAGGGAGTCGTCTAGAGGTAGCAGAGGACACAGTCTTAACCATAGAAGGGGATCAACCCCTACGCTTAATCGGTTTTCATCAGGCTGACTTGCCTTGGCTGAATCCTGACGCGATAACAACGACAGATCAACAGGAGGAGGAAGAAGAAATTGCAACCGAAGCGGTAGAAGCCCCGGTTGGCGTAGAAGTGGAAGATGCTCCGGCAATTATCCCCGGAACTGATGATTATGAACAAGATGGGCAGGCTGTTGGTCTCAAGAAATATCCCCACACTCGCCCGCGAGGAAATACGCCGCTCGATCGCGCTTTTGCCTGTTTCCAGATGCTCAGTCAATATTTCCAAGTTCCCTTCCGCAAAGAAGTCATTCGACGGGTATTAAGCGACCAATTTAAGAGAAGTGAGAGTTTGTCTCTCCCTGTAGCGGGGGCAGTTGCCGAACTTTTAGGCTTAAAAGCGCAACTGACCAAAATGCCGATCAAATCCATTGGTCGGATTAATCCTCCCGCACTGATTCGCTGGGGAGAAGACTTAGCCATTCTCTATGAAAGTAATGATCGGGAAGTCATCTTGGGAATTCCCGGGGAAGGCGTGGTCACGAAATCCATGGCGGAGTTTCAGGAAGTCTGGGGAGACGGGGGACAACTGCTGCTTTTAGAAGCAACCAAAGAAACCCCGCAACAACGCTTTGGCATTCAATGGTTTCTCCCCTATATTCAAAGGTATCGGGGAGTTTTAGCGGTCGTTTTTCTCACCTCCCTATTCGTCCAGCTATTTGGGTTAGCCCATCCCTTGATGATGCTGGTGATCATTGACAAGGTAATTGCCCAAAATAGCCCCGATGTGCTGAATGTGTTAGGAATCTTTGTTCTAGTTATTGCCATCTTTGAGGCGCTGCTGAGTACCCTGCGAACCTATATCTTTGTGGATACCACCAACCGCATTGATATGAGTTTGGGA
>CAZTXK010000008.1:23253-24447 GCA_964617275.1 uncultured Dactylococcopsis sp.
CGTCAGTTACGGGAAAAAGCGGAACGCAACTCCGCCACTCAATCTCACTTAGTAGAAGTCTTATCAGGGATTCAAACGGTGAAAGCGCAAAATGTTGAGTTGCGATCGCGCTGGCGTTGGCAACAACTTTATTCCCGTTACGTTTCCCAAGGCTTTAAAAATGTTGTCACCTCCACCATTTCCAGTTCCAGCAGTAACTTCCTGAACAAGATTTCAGGATTAGTGGTGCTATGGTTTGGGGCTTATTTAGTTTTAGATGGCCAACTGACTCTGGGGCAATTAATCGCCTTCCGTATCATTGCCGGTTATGTCACTAGTCCGCTTCTGCGTCTTTCCCAACTGTGGCAAAACTTCCAAGAAACGGCGCTTTCTCTAGAACGTCTCAGCGATATTGTTGATACCCCCCAAGAAGGAGAAGAAGACAAAGATAATATTCCCATGCCACTGATTGATGGGGGAGTTCGCTTTGAAAACGTTTCCTTCCGCTTTAAAAGCCCTGGCCCAATGCAACTGAATAACATTAATGTCGATATTCAGCCTGGGCAATTTGTCGGGGTTGTCGGAGAAAGCGGTGCTGGAAAAAGTACCCTAACCAAGCTCATTCCGCGCCTCTATGAAACAGAAATGGGACGGGTTTTGATTGACAACTATGATGTCTCAAAAGTGGAACTTTATTCCCTGCGGCGACAAATTGGCGTTGTTCCGCAAGACCCCTTATTATTTGAAGGAACCGTTCAGGAAAACATTTGCTTAACCAACCCCGATGCCAGCACCGACGAAGTTGTTCACGCTGCTAAAACTGCTGTTGCCCATGAATTTATTATGAATTTATCCAGTGGCTATAATACAAGAGTCGGGGAACGAGGCGCATCTCTCTCAGGAGGACAAAGACAACGGATCGCGATCGCGCGAACCATTCTCCAACGCCCCCAATTAATTGTTCTTGATGAGGCAACCAGCGCTCTTGACTATAATACAGAAGAACAAGTTTCCCGCAATTTAGCAGAAGTCTTCGGCGATCAAACTGTATTGTTCGTTACCCATCGTTTAGCTACGATCAAAAATGCCGATATCATTCTAATGATGGATGCGGGACGAATTGTCGAACAAGGCACTCATGAAGAATTAATGGCGATGCAAGGTCGCTACTTCTATCTCTATCAACAACAAGAAGCCCGCGTTTAGTCTCAAGGA
>CAZTXK010000009.1:0-3460 GCA_964617275.1 uncultured Dactylococcopsis sp.
AGCCTTTCTTTTAACTTAGCTAATTCATCTGCCCATCGCGGATCAGGTTGAGTTGCCTCATTGTTATTGTTAGTTTTAGCAGCAGCAGGTTGCTTCGATTTTTTATTATTTTTGCCTCGCCGTTTATTGCCAGCAGCTTCTTCTTGATTTTTCTGTTTTTTGGGGCGAGAATTGCCGGCTTGGGAAGACTCTTCTTTTTCTTTTTCTTGCTTAGAACCGTCTTCTTCACCCTTCCCTTTATTACGAGGTAATGCTTTTTCAATTTTCAAAGCATTCTCTCTGAAGGTTTGACCGTTATGTTTTTCAATAATTTCATCAGCCATTTCATCAGTGGCAACGGTAACAAAGGCAAAGCCACGGCAGCTTCCTGTTTTACGATCCTTAATTACTTTAATTGATAAAGACTCACTCGCTTCACCAAAAACCTCTTGCAATTCTTCTCGCTCTACTGTATCCTTTGGTAAATTCCCTACATATAGACGCACGGACATAATAAAAATACCTCACTTTATTTTAGTTGGTCAAAAACTTTTTAGTACAGTTACCATTCATTTCATAAGTTGGGGGAAATTTTACAACAAACTTGCATTTAATGGTTTGGTTTTATTAATGGTGCTTTTTCGGCAATCATTTTTAAATCGTGCCAATTTATTAACATTTCCCTATTACCTTGCGCTTATTACTTGGACGATGGGAGTAACGCAAACCGCGCAAAGAAAGTCTGAAATTAGCTGTAACTGCACTCAAAATTATTACAATTTTTTTTACACTCTGTTTTCAAGCTATCATGGATTAAGCATTTTCGCTACCCTAGATGATTTAAGCTACCTTCTAGGCAAGTCCATTTACAAAGCTAGCACCCTATCCTAGCCTATTTTTGAAAGTTTGACAAGTCCCTTAATGGGTTTATTTCTTAGACATGACAGATTCAGAGCAATCAGAAAGCAAAACCTATCAACCCCCCCAAAGCGCGGTGACTGACGGAGTTTTTGGCAACGATCTTCCCTACGAAGCGAGAGCCGAATGGACAGTCTTACGCAAGAAAGATAAACCGATTGCAGAAATTTTCCATGTTGCTTATCTCGCTCGTAATGCGAATCTGCAAGAACGCCCGATAACCTTTGCTTTTAATGGCGGCCCCGGGGCAGCAGCGGCTTTCTTGCACTTGGGCGCGATCGGCCCCCACTTAGCGAAATTTAATGATGATGGTTCGGCTCCCCCGCCTCCAGCGAAGTTAGTTGAAAATCCTTATAGCTGGTTACCGTTTACCGATTTAGTTTTTGTTGATCCAGTGGGAACTGGGTTTAGTCGCACGATTGATGATCCCGAAAAATCAGGGAGTTCTGGAAAAGCCTCAGATAGTAGTTCCGCTAGCAGTGGCAAGTCGTCTGGGGAGGAGGAAGAAAATCGTGAATTTTATGCCCTAAAACGGGATTTAGAGTCATTAGCGGAGATGATGCAGCGATTTTTATCGGAAAATGATCGCTGGCGCAGTCCCATTTTTATCGCAGGGGAGAGTTACGGTGGCTTTCGGGTGGCAAAACTGGCGAAGTTATTGCAAGAAAGCTATGGCATTGGGCTAAATGGGGCAATTCTGGTGTCTCCCGCATTAGAGTTCCAAAGTCTTGATCCCTCTGATTATGATATTCTCTCTTGGGTGGATACGTTTCCGTCTATGGCGGCAGCAGCGGCGTTTCATGGCAAGAGTCAAACCTATAGTGTGGAGATGCCCCGAGAGACGGTAGTTGCTGAGGCGGTTAAGTTCGCAAGTAATGATTTGGTGCGCTTGTTGCTTCAGGGTGATGCTATGCCAGCATCCGAACGGGAGTCGATTTTACAGTCGATGGCGGATCAGTTAGGGTTACCCCTAGACTTAGTGACAAAAGCCCAAGGACGGATCACGCAGCCAGTGTTTGTGCGAAACTTACTGCGCAATCAGCGACAAGTTTGCGGGCTGTATGATGCGACAATTACAGCATCGGATCCCTTTCCAGATCGCGAACAATTTGAGGGGCCAGATCCGACTTTGTTTGGCATCGATCGCGTTTTTAGTCGGGCTGTGAATGTCTTGCTAAGAGAGGTAATTGGGGTAAAAACTGACCGAACTTATCATCTTCTCAGTCTTGATATTAATCGCACATGGAAGCTAGATTACGATCGTCATGTTCTCCAGAGTCAAATTGGTGCAACGGATGATTTACGCTATGGTCTGGCTCTCAATCCTCATATGAAGGTTTATATTAGTCATGGTTACTATGATTTAGTTACCCCATTTCAGGCTTCTAATCGCATTGTGCAGCAGATGAAACTGGATGAAACCATAGCGAATAATTTACAAGTGCGACAGTTTGGCGGCGGCCATATGTTCTATATTTGGTCAGAGTCGCGGACGGCGTTATGGCAAGAGATGAAGGAATTTTATGCTAGCGCGATCGCGTCAAGCAAGTAATACCGTTTTCAAAAAGTCAGGTTACAGTCTATCCCCCCTAGCCCCCCTTTGAAAAGGGGGAACGATGTATTGGTGTGTAGCGCCAATTCTTAAAAATGTTAAAAAATGGTTACTTCTCCCCAATTAACTGATATCTCCCCAGAAGACTATCTAAAGCAAGAAGAAGAAAGGACAGTTAAACATGAATATATTAACGGTAGAATGTACCCCATGGCAGGGGCAAGTGATACTCATGTGACGATGCGATCGCGCTAAGCAAGTAGCTATTACCCTTGATTGCAGAAATCTCCAAATGACTGTGCTATTTTCCCTAATTAAACGTCAAAGAGTAAAATTTCTGAATCTTCAGTGGCTTTAATTTCAAGAGTCTTTTCTTCGCTAACCGCAGCCGCATCACTGGAATTTAAAGGCTGATCATTGAGTGTAACCGTGCCTTTTACAACTTGTAACCAAGCATTACGATCGCGCTTTAGCTCATAATTAAGTACACTACCCATGCCTAACTTGCTTGCATATAATTTGACATCTTGTTCTACAGAAATGCAATCCCCTTCACCATTTTTAGCAGCAATTAAGGTCAAGTTACCTTGATTGTTTTCGAGATCAAAATAACGTTGCTCATAACTAGGTTTAACCCCACTTCTATCAGGAAGAATCCAAATTTGGAATAAATGAACAGGTTGCGTTTTCGAGGGATTAAATTCACTATGTAAAATCCCTGTTCCCGCACTCATTTTCTGCACTTCCCCAGGATAAATAATGGAACCATTGCCCATATTATCTTTATGTTCTAATTCCCCTTCTAAAACATAAGTCAGAATTTCCATATCCCGATGACCATGAGTGGGGAATCCTGCATCAGGTTGGACCCGATCTTCATTAATAACGCGCAAACTTCTAAACCCTAAAAAATTCGGGTCGTAATAGTTAGCAAAAGAAAAGGTATGATAACTCTCTAACCAACCATGATTGGCGTGTCCTCGTTCGTTAGCTTTACGAATTTTAATCATT
>CAZTXK010000009.1:3560-19860 GCA_964617275.1 uncultured Dactylococcopsis sp.
ACTAATTTTCCTCTGTTTCCATCTAAAGTAACCATTTCTCCCACTGGTAAAGCCGCATTTACCCCGTCATGTCCAAAGGGTAAATTAGACACAATGGGGCAATTTAAGTCTTGAGCGCGATCGCGCAACACTTCCTCAACTGACCAACTAACACTTTCTTGAGGGGCTTCACAGCGACTAAATCGCCCTAAGGCAATCCCTGCTACTTGCTGTAATAATCCTGATAAGCGCCATTGCGTTAACATCCGATCAATGCGATAAGGAACTTCGGCGATATCTTCTAAAGCCAGAATTACCCCTTCTAAGCACGGCTGTAAGGAGGTTCCTAATAAGTGAGTTGCCACGGTTAAATTGGCTGGGAGGAGTCTTCCTGTAGCAATTCCGCCTCCCCAACCCTCTCCCTGTAAAGGGGATAATTCTTGATATTCTAAATAGTTAAATAAGCGTTCAATTGACCATTGCGGTTCTTGAGCCAGGGTAGTTAAAACGGGGGCGTGTAAGCTAATAATTTGTTGCCGATACAAACTCCACTGTAACGCCGTAACATCAGAAAACCCTAATACCCACTTTGGGGGTAATGAGCGCTCCCATGACCAGTTTTCTAACAGGCGCATACTACCATAGCCACCGCGACTACAGAGAATTGCTTTATACTCTGGATTTGTCCAACCCTCGTATAACGCCTGACGACGTTGCTTATCTGTTCCTGCAAGATAGCCTTGTTGTTCGTAAGGAGAAATGAGTTCTAGATTGTAAGCGCGATCGCGCCAGATTTTTAATCCCTCCTGAAATGGCTCAGTCTTTCGTAACGCCCCACTCGGAGAAATAACAGCAAGGGTATCTCCTGGTTTAAGCGGTGTCGGACGAACAAAACTGATGCTCACGGCTAACAGGCTATTCAATTCTTTCTACATTTCCAGCCTTGACCCAAGCCTGTTGCTCGCTTTCAGGAACATAAACTCGTTGCCAATCGCCATCACTACTTCTTCCAATCACGATTAATCGGTCATCATAGTAAACACCGCCAATTCTAGAAGCATCATTACTGGGGTTGTCTCGCAGACTAAGACCACTGGGCCAAGTAACTCGCGCTTCAAATGCTTGTTCCCCAAATCGCTCTTGGATAGTTTTAGGTTCGGATTTAGGCTCAGGCTCCGGTTCAGGCTTCGCTTCAGGTTCGGGTTCAGGCTCCGATTTCGGTTCTTTTTCTGTCTGGGCAGATTCTTCCTGTTCTTCTTCATAAACAGGCATCGCAGGTTTTTCAGAAAGCCGAGTGAAAAAAAAGTAAGCGGTCGCTGCCCCAGCACCGGTTAAGATTAGCACCCCAACGATAAATCCTAAAATAAATTGTATAAAACCAGAAAGACTCATAAACAACTGAGGTTAGAAGATTTGATTAAAGACTAAGGGCATTATCATGGGAGGCTTTACGAGCTTTACCTGCACTGACCCATTCTTTGAGAAATTGTATTTCTTCTTGAGCAGTACGAGCAAGAGGGACAATTTGACTTGCTGCTTGCAAGATGTCTTCGGTGGTAAAGTCGCGATTTTCACTAAAGCCAAGGTGCATGGCTTCAATAATGGTTTGTTCAATTTCAGCCCCAGAGAAGTCGGGGGTTTCGTAAGCAAGTCGTTCTAAATCATAATCTTTAACATTATAAGGGCGAAGGTGAGACAGATGAACCGAGAAAATTTCTTTTCGCTCTTCTTGGGTGGGTAAATCCACAAAGAAAATTTCATCAAATCGCCCTTTCCGTAGCATTTCTGGCGGGAGAGCGCGAACATTATTGGCAGTGGCGACCACAAACACAGAAGAAGTTTTTTCGGCAAGCCAAGTAATAAATGTCCCGAAGACGCGACTGCTGGTTCCTGAGTCTCCCTGTCCGGTTAACCCAGAAAAGGCTTTGTCAATTTCATCAATCCAGAGAACACAGGGGGCAAGGGCTTCAGCGAGGGTGATCATTTGACGGGTGCGAGATTCCGATTCCCCCACTAACCCCCCGAATAATCGCCCCACATCAAGGCGTAGTAAGGGTAGATGCCAATGGTGGGCAATAGCTTTGGCGGTAAGAGATTTCCCTGTGCCTTGAATCCCCACTAAAAGCAGTCCACGGGGGTGGGGCAATCCGTAAGTCCGAGCGCGATCGCTGAAAGCACCTCCTCGGCGCAAGAGCCAATTTTTGAGATTATCGAGTCCCCCAATATCCGAAATTTCTTCGCTAGCTGGATAAAAATCCAGAATTTGGGTTTGACGAATGGATTGCCGTTTTTCCTCAACCACTAACTCCACATCTTCGGGTTGTAATGCCCCGTGATCCGCGATCGCGCGGGTTAAGACTCGTCGAATCCGCTCTAAAGATAATCCCCGCGCCGAACGAACAAAAGCATCAATTTGTTTTTCGGATAAGGTTTGAGGAATGCTACTAATCAGCTGTTCAATCTCCGTTTTTATTTCCTCGTTATTGGGAAGCGGAAACTCGACAACTGTTAAAACTTCCGTTAAATCTGAGGGAATGGAAACTTCTGGAGAGACTAACACAACGTTTATGGGGAGAGATTTTAACTTCCGCGAAAGATTCCGCAATTTCCGAGCCACAGAAATATCCTCTAAAAAGCGGTGAAAGTCTCTTAAGATAATAATTGCCCCATTGCTAGTGGGCAGTTTTTCCACATATTCCAGCGCTTGTAAGGGGTTACGCTGGGCTACCCCTGCATTATTGGGGTTATCTTGATAACCATCTACAAAATCCCAAATATAGAGAGCGCGATTACCGACATTTTTAGCACAATCCGCGATCGCGCTTTCTACCCGTTCTTCTTCAAAGGTGGGAATATAAATTAGCGGGTAACAAGCTCGGATTAGTAGCTCAAACTCTTCGCGAAAACCCATTCTTATTCCTCTCCCGACAGTTTTTCTTTCAATGCTGCCAAACCAGCCCAGCGTTGATCCATAGGAGGCGGTTCCACATAATCATATTCTCCTTGGGAAGACTCTTCACTTAAACTGCGAATGGGAATTTGCAAACAGAACTGCTCATAGAGCCAGCTTTCGGGATCAAAATAGCCTTGTGCCGGCAAACTTTCCGTTAACTCGTCCAAGGGAACTTCCACCTCTTTATTCGCTTCCCAATCTTCATCTAGCTGATTCTTGAGCCAAATGAACTCACTAGTATCTACCACTAGGCGCTGGTTGTATTGCTGTAAACTGCGATCGCAGATTAAGGTTTTAATCGTTTCGGCACTCGCTGAAACTTCTAAATAAGTCCCATAATGGGTAACTACAAGAGTTCCGCGGATGGGAGTTAGGGTGTCTAAGCCCGGGATAAAGGCTTTAATCTCAACTTGTTCGCTTTTCCCGGGAGCTTTGAGCAATCGTGGAATATAAATTGGTTCGATCATCGCTTTTGTTCTAAGCGCAAGCATCAGTTGCTTTTTCGTTGTACCACCAAATAGCGGTAAGGTTCTTGACCTCGACTCAATGATTCTAACCCATCATACTGTTTCAGAAAGTGATGAATTTGCCGTCGTTCCGCTCCAGAAAGAGACTTCAGCTCTACAGTTTCTCCTGTTTCTAGCACTTGCCAAGCCGTTTTTTCTGCTAACACACGCAACTCTTTTTCCCGTTGTTCTCGGTAGCCCTTAAACTCAATGGTAAGAGGTGTTTGCTCTTCTGGAGCTACCCCCAGATTCAGCAATGTATTGGCTAAATACTGGAGAGAATCTATCGTTTCTCCTTGATCTTTGAGGAGGGCTTTAGCTTGTTCTTCACTTAAGTCACTTTCATCAATAACCAACCAGGGCGTTGTTTCCCCAATGGTCATCTCTTTAGTTGTTTCGGGTTTAGACAGTTTAACCGTGGTCGGGGTTCCCATCAGGGCTAAAACCTTCTCTAGCCACTGCTGGCCCCGATTCAAAGTTTGCTCCATAGTAGTTATCCTTAGGCGTTTTCTTTTTCCTTCTTGCGAGAGCGTTTTTCAAAAGGCAATGTATCTTCTCCTTTTTGCTTTTTCTCTTCCTTCTCTTGCTCCTCTACCAGTTTTTGCAAGTTTTCTGGCAGCGGCTCTCGCATGAGAATCAACGTTTGAACAGTCTGGAAGATATTAGCAAGGACAATATACATTAAAACCCCAGCCGGAAGCGGGAAGAATAAAAACATCCCAGTAAACAAGATTGGGGTAATTTGGGTAATTAGCTGTTGTTGAGAATTAGCGCCGCCGCCACCGGATTGCCCGGATAATTTTTGGTTGGCATATAAGCTAATGCCAAAGAATAGCACCATGCTCAGAATATCCCAGTGGATTGTCCCATCTTCACCCACTGCACCAACGCGGCCGAGGGCTTCAATAAAGAGGAATCCTTCATTTTTCGCCACACCGGGAAGACTGGCTTTGAGACTAACCTCTCCAGGCGCGATCGCGCGGATGGTTCCATCCTCTTCAACTTCCACCCGTTCTTGTCCTTTAACCACTTCCCAATTTGGCGTTAAGTTTCTTTCCACTTCTTGAGTTAAAGCCTCTAAGGACTTTCCTTCCTCGGTTTGAAACTCCATTTTCGTCGTTTCGCCTACCCCTAAATTTTGGCTGGGAAGGACCCCTAAAATCTTGTAATGAATATCCTCCGTGATAAAAACATTCTCCGCCCTTGTGGTCAAAGTTTCTGGCTGTACCGACTCAATTTGCTCCTTCGGGAACACCTGCATATCCACCGTATAATCCACATCAGCAAACGGCGATCCCCGTAACGTGGCAAATAAAGCAAATAAAATCGGCATTTGCAGAATCACTGGGAAGCAACCGGCTAAGGGATTTCCATACTCCTTATACACCTCACTCATTTTTTGGCGTTGTTGTTCCGGATCATCCTTATACCGTTCTTGTACTTCCTTGACTCGCTTCTGCATCGCCGGTTGAGCCACTCGCATCCGCCTCATACTGCGAATAGAAGTCGCACTCAACGGATATAAAGCAAAGCGAATTACCAACGTTAGAGCAATAATTGCAAAGCCATAACTTGGAACAATCCCGTGGAAAAAATCCAGGATTGGTAGCATTATGTTGTTAGAGAGAAATCCGATCCCAAAATCCATGCGTTAAGCGTCCTGCGCGTCGTACTGTTTTCTCTGTTTTAATGTATCGAATCTTTTTTCGATTCGTTACCCTTCTCTTACCAATTTAACGAGTTGTAATTGCTTCTAAGGGTTTTCCGGTTTTATTAGCGACTTTATCAGCAATATAATCATGAATTTCTCGATATCGGGGCACTGCTCGCATTTCTAAGCGACTTTTATCATTCAATGTTAGAATAATGTCTCCCCATAAGCCAATGCCCCGAGGGATTTTCACTAATTTGGTAATTTCCGTATAAACCACATCCGTTTGGTCGCGCCCACGCCACCCCCCAATCACAGAAAGTCGCCGATCCGTAATCCGATAACGCAACCATAACGCCCGAACAATTGCGCCCACAGTCAACGGCAAACAAATTACCGTCAAACCCAGCAAACCATTAATAATTAAATCCCCAACGTGAGGACCCCCTTCATAATAAACCGTTTCTTTAATCCCCATATAATACCTCTGATTTTATTAATAACTGTCTTAATTCTCGCAAAAAATCTTCATATTTGCACCCTTGCCCTTGAGGCTTAACAATCACCACAATTTTCCACCCTGATGGCAATTCGGGCAGAAAAGAGCGCATAATTGCCCGCACTTGGCGTTTAATCCGATTCCTCACCACCGCCTTTTTACTCACCTTTTGACTAATGGAAATTCCCACTTGAGTTGGCGGGAGAGAAGTCTCCCCCGAAGCAACTGGTTTCCAAGTGCGAAGGATCAAATACCTTCCAGAAGTGCGTCCTCCTTTCTGGTAAACCGTTTTAAACTCCTTGCGATGTTTGAGCCGATTTGCCTTCGGTAAACTCACCACCAAAACCGCTCAATCTAAACGGATAAACGCGCCCGACCTTTATTTCTGCGAGCCTTAATCACCTTTCTACCATTACGAGTCCGCATTCTGGCGCGAAAGCCAGACTTCCGTTTTTGCTTTAATCGGGTGCCACATAGCGTACGTTTTGTCATTCCTACTATCCTCCTAGCGTCAAATTCCGAACTAACATTGTAACAAAATAGGAGACGGGGAGCGATTTGCCCCCCGCCAGTTTAACCGAAAATTAGGTCTTTATTACTTAGTTTCGGAGAATTCAGCGTCGATTACATCATCGCCATCAGACTTACTGCTAGACTCAGATGAACCGCCAGTGGTATCTCCGCCAGTGGTATCTTCACCCGTTGCACCAGCAGCAGTGCCGCCATCTTGCTGATAAGCACTAGAACCGATGCTATACAGAACCTGTTGCAATTCTGGAGTCAGCTTCTGAATTTGCTCATCATCTTCTTGGTTTACGGCTTCTTTGAGTTGACTAATTAAGTTCTCAGCCTTGCTTTTCTCTTCACTGGGAACTTTATCACCGAGTTCATTGATTTGCTTCTCAGCTTGATAAACCAAGGAATCGGCTTGATTTTTCCGTTCGATTTTTTCGCGGCGCTGTTTGTCTTCCTCGGCATTTTTCTCAGCTTCATCAACCATGCGTTCCACTTCTTCTTCGGGAAGTGTGGAAGCACCGGTAATGCTGATGGACTGTTCTTTACCACTGCCTTTATCCTTCCCAGTAACGCTAAGAATTCCATTTGCGTCAATATCGAAGGTTACCTCAATTTGAGGAACGCCGCGCGGTGCTGGGGGAATTCCATCTAAGCGGAACGTTCCCAGACTCTTGTTATCTTTGGCAAATTCCCGCTCTCCTTGCAAGACGTGAATTTCCACATTAGTTTGTCCATCCACTGCTGTCGAGAAGGTTTCTTGTTTCTTGGTGGGAATGGTGGTATTGCGCTCAATCATCGTTGTCATTACGCCGCCGAGGGTTTCTACCCCTAAAGAGAGCGGTGTCACATCAAGGAGGAGAATATCCTTAACTTCACCAGAAAGAACACCGCCTTGAATGGCTGCACCAATGGCAACAACTTCATCAGGGTTAACGCTAAGGTTGGGCTCTTTCCCTAACTTAGTTTTCACTAATTCTTGAACTGCCGGGATGCGAGTCGAACCCCCTACCATTACGATTTCATCAATTTTATTTTTATCGATTTTGGCATCTTTGAGGGCGTTTTCCACAGGCACACTGCAACGGTCAATTAAATCCGAGCAGATTTCTTCAAACTTAGCCCGCGTTAAACTCATATCGAGGTGCTTGGGACCCTCTTGCGTTGCCGTGATGAAGGGTAGGTTCACATCCGCTTGACTAACGCTAGAAAGCTCAACTTTCGCTTTTTCTGCTGCCTCAGTTAAGCGTTGGAGGGCTTGTTTGTCTTGGCGAAGGTCAATCCCTTCTTGTTTCTTAAATTCTTCAGCGAGATGATCAACAATTTTCTTGTCAAAGTCGTCACCGCCGAGATGAGGATCACCGGAACTTGCTAAGACTTCAAAAACCCCATCGCCCACTTCTAAGATGGAAACGTCAAATGTTCCACCGCCTAAGTCAAAGACGAGAATTGTCTCATTTTCTTTCTTGTCTAACCCGTAAGCTAAAGAAGCAGCGGTGGGCTCGTTAATAATCCGTTTGACATCTAAGCCAGCAATTTTACCCGCATCTTTGGTCGCTTGACGTTGAGAGTCGTTAAAGTAAGCCGGAACGGTGATTACTGCCTCAGTAACATCTTCTCCAAGGTACTTACTGGCATCTTCTACTAGCTTCCGTAGTACCTGCGCCGAAATTTCTTCGGGGGCAAACTGCTTATCTTGGTTGGGGCATTCTAGTTTAACGTTATCACCGCTGCGGGTTACACTATAGGAAACTTCTTTGGTTTCTTCTTCAATCTCGTCTGCTTTGCGACCAATAAAGCGCTTAACAGAATAGAAGGTGTTTTCCGGGTTCATCACCCCTTGGCGTTTGGCAATTTGCCCCACAAGGCGATCGCCGTTTTTAGCATAACCGACAACGGAGGGGGTAGTGCGGAAGCCTTCTGCATTAGAAATAACCGAGGGTTTTCCCCCTTCCATCACAGCGACACAGGAGTTGGTTGTTCCTAAGTCAATGCCTACTACTTTTGCCATAAGAAATTTTCTCCTTTAACTTGCTACAATAAATTCTTTAATCTGGAATTTTAAGTTCTACCCTCTATTCTGGGGAGTTATAGGGATGCTTCAAAAGTGCTGGATACCGAACAAAGGGATGGCGGTTGGGGAAATTACGGATTTAAAAACCAAGATGACTTTAGATTTGTGCTATTTGGTGAAAGCAAGGCAAGTTCAGGCTAAACTAAGGGGAATTATTCCCTTAGCCTAGTGTGATCTTCTATCATTAAAGGGTTAAAAGGGTTAAAGGCAAAGCATAAGACGTTGTTAATTCAGTAAAGGAGAGACGTAAAATGTCACAAAGAATCCTGGTCATTGATGACAGCAAAATGATCAGAATGCGGGTTAAAGATATGTTGCCCTCAGGTAATGTGGAAATTATTGAGGCTAGAGACGGAAAAGAAGGGCTTGATCTCATTCAATCCCAACCGCCACAACTGATTATTTTAGATTTTCTCCTCCCGAAAAAAAGCGGTTGGGAGGTTTATCAAGAAATTCAAAATGATCCGAAACTCAAACGGATTCCTCTGGTTTTAATGTCAGGGCGGAAGGAAGAAGTGACGGAAAAAATCTCTGAACCCTTTGAACATTTTGCCTTCGTTGAGAAGCCCTTTGAACGAGACCAACTGGTAAAAGCGATTAAAGAAGCAAGAACGAAAGTTCCTCAGCAAAAACCAGAAGCTGCCCCAGAAGCTGCTCCAGCCACAGAAGGAGGAGACGAAGTTGAGGCGCTAAAAGCCCAAGTCGCACAACTGACCAAGAAAGTGGAAACCATGCAAAGTCAAATGGATAAAATGCAAAAACAAATGAATCAGCTAGTGAGCTTCATTAAAAATAAAATGCGCCAGTAATGTTTTCTTTAGAACCAATACACATTGACTAATTTATTAAAAATCTTGAAGCCAAGGTCGTTATCCCATGGAACTCACCTTTATTCTCAAAGTTGTCCTGTTATCGGCAATTATTTCCATCTCCATCAAGTTACTAGCACCGTATGTGGAGTTAAATCCTTCTGGAAGTCTAGCAATTGCTATGGTGTTTACGCCTGCTGTTATTCTGGGAATGGTATTATGGCGAAGGTTTTCAAACGCTAACTCATAATTAATAAGGGTAATCAGCGGTGACTTTAGGAAAGTGGATGGGAATTGTTGCGCTGACGTTGTCATTGTATATTCTATGGCAAATCAGGCAGTTGATTCTATTAGTGTTTACAGCAATTGTTTTGGCTAATGCGCTAAATATCTTAGTCAAGCAATTTCAAAAACTACCAATTAAACGCTGGTTGGCGGTTGTTCTCTCTGTCTTGATTTTGCTAGCTTTAGCAATTACTTTTATTTGGTTAATTGTCCCTCCGGTTGTTGAGCAATTAGAACAATTAATTGAACTGGTTCCAGAGGGAATTGGTCAATTAAATGATTGGTTAATCATATTAGAAGAACAGCTTTCTCCAGAAATATTAGAGTTTTTACCAAGTATTGAACAAATCAACCGACAGATTCAGCCTATATTTAATCAATTATTAGGCGGAGGATTTACTTTTTTCTCGACTACGGTTGGTATTATTCTCAATATTTTGCTGGTTTTAGTATTAACCATTATGTTACTCGCTGATCCCACTCCTTACCGCAAAGGATTTATTCGTCTTTTTCCCTCTTTTTATCGACGGCGGGTAGATGAAATTTTGCTGTTGTGTGAAAACGCATTACAAGGCTGGCTAGTGGGAACTTTATTTAGTATTACGTTTCTCCTATTTGCCAGTTTTATTATTTTATCAGTGCTAGAAATTGATCTCGCGTTAGCCCAAGCAATGTTAACAGGGATTTTGACTTTTATTCCTAATTTTGGGGCAGTTTTAAGCGTTATTCCGCCTATGGCGATCGCGCTTTTAGATAACCCTTGGAAAAGTTTAGCGGTTTTAATTTTATATATTATCCTCCAACAAATGGAAGGCAGTGTTCTCACTCCGATTGTAATGAAACAACAGGTTTCTTTATTCCCGGCGTTTACTTTATTGGCACAAGTATTTTTTGCGACTTTCTTCGGATTTTTAGGATTATTTCTTGCCCTTCCGTTAACAGTTGTTGGACAAATTTGGATTCAGGAAGTTTTGATAAAAGATGTTCTCGACAACTGGACAGGTAATAACTAATCATGAAACGCCTTCATTTTTCTCTTAAATACCGAGTTTGTAAAACACTAGATTTAGCAGAAAGTAATGACCCACTAAGTAAAGCCTTTGATATTTTACTATTAGGACTAATTTTCCTTAATGTGATTGCAGTCGCTTTAGAAACGGTTGATTCGTTATATAACCAATATCAATCTTGGTTTAAGATTTTTGAGGGGGTTTCAGTCTTATTTTTTACCGTCGAGTATATCTTAAGAATCTGGAGTTGTACGGTTAAAACAGCATATCGACATCCCATTTGGGGCAGACTCAAATATATGATCACGCCCCTTGCGTTAGTTGACTTATTAGCAATTTTACCGTTTTATCTTCCCTTAGTCGCCCCGCAACTGCGAGTCGGTCGTAGTTTACGTCTCTTACGCTTATTTCGAGTCTTAAAATTAAATCGTTACACCGATTCCCTTAAAATTTTAGGTCGGGTTTTACGCTTAAAACAAGAAGAAATCCTTCTGTCTCTATTTGTTCTCTCAATTTTATTAGCGGTTGCCTCTAGCATTATTTATTATGCCGAACATGAAGCGCAGCCAGAGGCTTTTTCTAGTATCCCCGAAGCGATGTGGTGGGGAACCATCACCTTAACGACGGTTGGCTATGGCGATGTTTATCCTGTCACTTTACTCGGTCGCATTTTAGGAGGAATGTTAGCAATTTTAGGCATTGGTTTATTCGCCCTTCCTGCTGGAATTTTAGCCTCAGGATTTTCTGAAGAATTGCAAGCAAGAAAAGCGAAAAAACGACAGGATTCAACTCAAATTTGCCCCCATTGTGGAAAAACCATTAATCATTAGGGTGGCCTTTACCACCCCTTAGCAACTAAAGGATTAAGCATTAACGGCTTCTACGCCTTGTTCTTTATCAATAAAGTCTTGAACTCGTTGCCGATATTCTCGTAAAGCGTTATCGACCCATTCGCGATCTTCCCCATTAGCAAAGATGTGAACTAACGGTTCCCCTGCATCAGGTAAAACCAGTACCCAATTATCGGTTTTGGGATCAATGACTTTCACGCCATCAATTAACTCTAATTCATCAGAGGAATGGGTTTCGACTAAATAGCGCATTAAAGCCCCTTTCACTGTCCAAGGACAGCGCATGGTATAAGACTTGTGACAAACTCGCGGCAGTTCAGTGCGAATTTCCTCTAGAGAGCGTTCCTGCACGGTTAACATTTCAATTAGTTTGGCAATGGAGAACATGGCATCAAACCCAGGATGTAAGTCTGGGAAGATAAAGCCAGTGTCACCACTTCCGCCTAAAACCACATTCGGATTTTCTTGGGAGGCTTCCATCAGGGCGGTAGGACTCGCTTTGGTGCGAATTACTTTGCCATCATGACGACGGACAATTTTTTCCACAGCACTAGAAGCATGAACTGGCACGACAACAGAACTGCGCGGATTTGCCGTCATCATCATATTCACCATGAGGGCGGTTAAAATCTCACCACGAATGGGTAATCCTGCTTCATCCACTAAGATCAGCTGTTCCCCATTCGCTGCCACTTGTACGCCCATATTGGCTTTTAGGGCTTCCACGACTTGTCCTAACTCACCAAGTAGGGTTTCGCGTTCTTCTGAGGAAAGAGCGGTTTGACTCAGACTCGCATTTAAAACTACCGCATCACAGCCAAATTTGCCTAATAATAAGGGTAATACTGCTCCAGAAACGGCATAGGCATAGTCAATGACGACCTTGGCATGACTATTATTAACGGCTTCGACATTGAGATGTTTTTCAAAGCTGCGGCTATAGACATCTAAGACTTGTGCGGGATAGAATACCTGTCCAATATCAGGAATTTGCGCTCGTCGTAAGTCTTCTTTGAAGTAAGCTCCTTCGATTTTTTTCTCTTTCGCTTTAGAAATATTAATGCCCTGTTCATCCACAAATTCAATGAGTAAGTAATCGTGGCGACTGGGATGTAAGCGGACATGAATCCCCCCTTCCACTCCAAGGGTTGGGATTAGGGTTCTGGTAATTGGTAACGCGGTTGCTTCTAGGTTTTGGACATTGACTCCAGCCGACATTAATCCGGCAACAAGAGAACGAGTGATCATGCGGGAGACACTGCGCTGATCCCGAGAAATACTAACAGTTGAACCAAGTTTGAGGGTAGAACCATAAGCCGCACCGAGTTTAACGGTAAACTCAGGGGTAAGATCAATATTGGCAATGCCGGTGACCCCTTGTTGACCGAAAAGGTTACGCTGGGCTGTATTTCCCCAAATTAAATTAATATTTAGGGTTGCACCCGATTCGATTTGTTTACCGGGCCAGACTCTAACCCCTTGACTAATTTGCGCTTCTTCCCCAACGGTACATAAGGCTCCGAGGGTAACGCCTTCATGAATATGCGCTCGTCGATCAACTCTTGCCCCTCGGGAAATAGAGCAAGCCCAGATGTGCGTTTGCTCACCGATAATGACGCCATTCCAAATAATGGGAGATTTGAGATCGGCTTCTGCGCCAATAATGACGTTATCGCCAATGACAGTTCCCGCTTCAATGTTCACTCTGGGGCCAATGCGACAATTATTGCCAATGAGAACGGGTGGCTGAATATTTGCACTGGGATCGATGGTTGTGTTTTCTCCCACCCGAATACCAGTGGACTGTTCAGGATAGGCAAAATCAATCTTCACATCTCCCTGTAGGGCTTCGTATTGGGATTCTCGATAGGCTTCTAAATGCCCAACGTCACACCAATAGTTATCGGCAATGTAACCATACATGGGATCGCCGCGTTCGAGAAGTAGAGGAAATAAATCTTTCGAGAAATCACATTCTTCATTATCAGGGAGATGTTGCAGAACTTCGGGTTCAAGAATATAAGTACCAGTATTAACGGTATCAGAGAAAATTTCACTACTAGAGGGTTTTTCTAAGAAGCGTTGAATGCGATTTTCTTCGTTAGTGATGACAAGCCCAAATTCCACTGGATTGGGAACTCTAGCGAGGATTAACGTTGCTTTTGATTGCTTTCGCTTGTGAAACTCAATGGCAGCACTGAGATCAAAGTCAGTCATGCTGTCGCCGCTGATGACTAAAAAGGTATCGTCGAGTAATTCCTCAACGTTTTTAACACAACCGGCGGTTCCGAGGGGCTGTTCTTCTTCCACAGCATAGGTCATTTGCACATCAAATTCACTACCATCCCCGAAATAGTCTCGCATTACGTCGGGAAGATAGTGTAAGGTGGCAATAATTTCTCGAATATTGTGGCGTTTGAGTAGGTTAATGATATGTTCTGCCATGGGACGGTTGAGAACGGGAACCATGGGTTTAGGCATATCACAGGTTAAAGGTCGTAGTCTGGTTCCCGACCCTCCAGCCATTAATACTGCACGCATAAAACCTCCTTGGCAATTTTGGTAAGTAACGTTTTAGAGAAGTAGATCAGGAGATCTAACTCGGTTTCTAGTTTTATTATCAACCTTATGATGCTATCTCGCTAGGAGTCATGTCTCATCTTCCCTATGCAAGATTTTCTCTGTTCACTGCAATTTCGAGTATTTTTTCCTAGGGATGGGGTTTGTGCAATAAAATAGTATCTAGAGAAAGCCGCGATCGCGATTTGGTCTGTCATTCAACCTAATGATTATCACTGTTCAGGATCAGGGGAATTTATGGAGAAAAGGGGCTACTTATGAGTTCTAGTGAGAATTATAATCTCTTAAGTGCTGCAAAAAAGGCTTTAGCCGCCCAAAACTATGAAAGCGCGATCGCGCAATTTGAAGATATTTGTCAAAATAGTAACGATCAAACTTTCATTTCTACGGCAAAAAAAGGATTAGTCTCTGCTTATCTCAAGACTGGAAAAACGGAAAAAGCCATTCCACTCTGTGAGGAGATTAAACAAACCGGGGATATTTCTAGCCAAGTTTGGGCTACGAGACAATTAAAGGAAATTAAGACTTCTGAAAATTTATCAACAACGACAGGATTTGTTGTCGATACTGCACCATCAGAGGTTTCTCCTCCTGCAGCTAAGGAAAATCAATTTTTTAAAAAAGAACCTCCCTCTGAGACTTCAAACAAGAAGCGAAACTCTTCTCCTAAACTTGATAAACAAGTCCCCCAAAAGCAAGAAAAAAGTAAGAAAAAAGCAAAACCTAATCCCCTTAATCCCCTCAGCCAACCTGCTATCAAAAGAGAATGGCGTAATGAACCGGGTGCAGAAAATTGGCAGCCCCTATCAATTAAATTTCGGTTGCGTTTTTGGTTACGAATAGTTATTAGTCTCGTTGCCTTCTTTTGGCTATTTCGGGCTTCGATTGAGATGTTTATGGCGTTAAGCAATGATTTATTAGTATCTTTACCTTATTTTAACCCTTTTCAGCCTTTTTATCGCGATCCAACGATGACGTTAATCATTTTCCTAGTTCTCGTTTTTATCATTTCTCCTTGGTGGTTAGATGGGTTAATGTCAATCTTTTATCAACGGCAAAAACTATCCTTATCGCAACTTTTGACTCGTTGTCCGAAAACTGGCCAGTTATTACGAAGTTATTGCCGTCAGCATCAAATCCCCTTTCCTCGTTTTAGCCTTTTACATATTACTTCTCCTGTAATTTTTAGTTATGGGCATTTTCCGAAAAATACCCGAATCGTGGTTAGTGAAGGGTTATTAAGTCAGCTAGAGGATGAGGAGATTGCAACTTTATTAGCAGGAGAACTAGGAATGAGTCGTTATGGATTGTTTCCCATTTTATCAAGCGCGATCGCGCTTTTGCAAATTCCCTATACCCTTTATTATCAAATTGCTTATTGGGGAGAAAAGGGTTATCAAAAAATGCCTAAACAATCACCGCGTTTTATTCCCAATTGGATTTGGCGTGATATTCCCCCCTTAATTCGCAATAGTAGTGCGATCATTTCTAACTTTTTTTATTTAGCCTATCGCCTCTGGCAACTTCCCTTAAATTGGATATTTCAAGCTCAACATTTTTATCGCGATCAGTTTTCGGTATCTCTAACAGGAAACCCCAATGCGAAAGTGAGAGGATTAATCAAACTAACCTTTGGCATCACTCATGAGATAGAAGTAGCAAAACAAACGCCTTACTTACTAGAAAGTTTTAATCCCTTATTTCCCATTGGCTATCGTCAAGGATTATCTTTAGGAAGTTTATGTGAGCATCTCCCCTTAGAAACCATTTTAAATTGGGAACTTTCCCAACCGTATCGTCATTATTTAAACAGTTTTAATAGTCATCCTCCCATCAGCGATCGCGCTTTCAATTTACTCCAATTTGCCACAAAATACCAACTCCCCTTAGAATTAGGAATTACCAACCCTAATCCTTCCTCACGTAGGTGGATTGATCGGATTAAAACCTTAATCAGCGCTTATCGAGTCTTTCCCTTACTACAAAAAAGCCTCTATCTAGGCATCATTTTAGGATTAATTCTGAGACTAATTTTCTGGGGAATGGGAATAATTAGTGAACAACTCGATATTGTCTATTTAAGCTGGTTAACCGAAGCAGAAACGATCTTAAACGCAAGTATTCTTTTTGCTTTTAGTCTCTCCCTCCTAATTGGAATTAACCACTATTTCCCGAACTTAAAACTCTCTAACGAAAATAATAACCCCAATCTTTCGCAATGGTTAACTCAACTCAATCATCCGCAAGAAGTCGCTTCTCTCCGTGTTGAAGGTCAACTTTTGGGACGAAGTGGGATTAGTAACTGGTTAGGACAAGATTTAATATTAAAAACAGAAACTGGCATGATTCCCTTACATTTTTCTTCCCGTCTAGGAATAATTGGAAATACCTTACCTGACTTTTCTCGCCCTAACCAATTTATCCAACAACCTGTTATCGTCTCAGGATGGTTGCGAAGAGGCGTTATTCCTTGGCTAGATGTAGAAAGGATTACGTCTAATCAACGTCACTCTATACAAGCCCACTATCCCATTTGGCTAACAATTATCGCAATGGGGGCTGCCATTGGGGGCGCACAGTTAATTTTACA
>CAZTXK010000009.1:19960-22124 GCA_964617275.1 uncultured Dactylococcopsis sp.
AAAGCTAACTCTTTTAAACCGATCGCGCAAGCAGATACCATTAGAATAACCACTTGCTATCCTGGGAGGATTCACTATCATGGGAGGGACGCTACTTGCCCTAATTATTGCCCTTGGCAGTTTCGCTGTTTACTTTTCGGCATTCTTTTTTCCGGAAGTCCATCGCAAAAGTGACTTCTATTGGAGTGGCTTAGGTTTCTTTTATGCCCTTGTGTTATGGATTTGTTCAGGACGCATCACAGGGGCGGTATTATTGGGACAAACTGCGAGTGTGGCATTATTGGTTTGGTTTGGTACGCAAACTTTAATGTTACGGCGTAATCTTGCTTCCCCACAGGAAAAAACTCGCATTTCCGAAAATGTTGCTGCCAGTTTGAAAAAACTCTCACCGATAACCCTGTGGCAAAAAATTAGAGGGAAACAACCCCAAACGACTCAAGAGACAGCCACCCCTAAATCTGAAACCAAGCCGAGTGAGGAGGCGGAAAGTAGTGCTACTGAAGAAAAAGTGGAAACTCAGCCCACCCCTTCCCCTGAAAGTGAAACCAGTGAAGAAACCGCAGAAACTCAACCTCGCAATTCCTCTGAAACTCAGACATTAGAAGAAACAACCGAAGCTGCACCCTCATCTTCTCAAGAAGAAGAAAAGGGAGAAAGTAAGAGCGAATAACGTTAAAATAACCATACAGAAGTCAAACTGTCCACCACACCAAGTAAGAACTGTGACCACGAATAAGAGTTATAAGGACACCATTAACCTCCCGCAAACTGACTTTGCCATGCGGGCGAATGCGAAAGAGAAAGAACCTAAAATTCAGCAGTTTTGGGAAGAGGAACAAATTTATGAAACGGTTTCCCAAAATAATCCCAAAGGTGCATTTATTCTCCATGATGGCCCCCCCTACGCTAATGGGGCATTGCACATGGGACACGCTTTAAATAAAATTCTCAAAGACATTATTAATAAATATAAACTCTTACAAGGTTATAAAGTCCGTTATGTTCCGGGGTGGGATTGTCATGGCTTACCCATTGAATTAAAAGTTTTACAGAATATTCAAGAAAAAGATCGCGCGAATCTTACCCCCATTAAGTTACGGAAAAAAGCCGCTAAATTTGCCCAAAAAGCAATTGATGAACAACGAGAAGGCTTTAAACGTTATGGCATTTGGGGAGACTGGGAAAATCCTTATCTTACTTTAAATCCCGCCTATGAAGCCGCCCAAATTGGGGTTTTTGGCGATATGGCACTGAAAGGGTATATTTATCGAGGATTAAAACCAGTCCATTGGAGTCCGAGTTCTAAAACTGCCCTTGCTGAAGCCGAATTAGAATATCCAGAAGGACATACTTCTCCCAGTATTTATGCCGTTTTTCCCTTGACGGAATTATCTGCTGAGGCGAAAGACTCCCTAAGCGAATTTATGCAAGAATTGGGGGTTGCCATTTGGACAACTACCCCTTGGACAATTCCAGGGAATTTAGCGGTAGCAGTGAATCCTGAGTTAACGTATGCCGTTGTTGAACAGTCGGGAGAACTGGGAGGCTGTCGCTATTTCCTCATTGCTGCAGACTTAGTAGAAACGCTTTCTCAAACCTTTGGCGAGTCGCTGACGGTTAAAACTACCATTTCTGGGCAAATTTTAGAACATTGTCAATATCAACATCCTCTTTTTGATCGTCACAGTGAAGTAGTGATTGGCGGCGATTATATTACCACTGAATCGGGAACCGGTTTAGTACATACAGCGCCTGGGCATGGTCAAGAAGACTATGTGGTGGGAATGCGTTATGGTTTATCTATTTTATCTCCTGTGGATGAACAGGGGGTGTTTACCGAAGAAGCGGGACAATTTGCAGGGTTAGAAGTTCTTAATGGGGGGAATGATGCAGTAATTCAGGCGTTAAAAGATGCGAATTCTCTCCTCAAACAAGAACCCTATGTCCATAAATATCCCTATGACTGGCGCACGAAACAACCGACGATTTTTCGGGCAACGGAACAGTGGTTTGCCTCAGTAGAGGGTTTTCGGGAAGCAGCGTTAATGGCAATTTCCTCGGTGAGATGGCTGCCAAAACAGGGAGAAAAACGAATTCGCGCGATGGTGTCTCAGCGCAGTGATTGGTGTATTTCTCGCCAGCGTAGTTGGGGGGTTCCCATTCC
>CAZTXK010000009.1:22224-23309 GCA_964617275.1 uncultured Dactylococcopsis sp.
CATGGCTTTGTTTTAGATGAAAAGGGCTACAAGATGAGTAAGTCTATGGGGAATGTGGTTGATCCTGCGGTGATTATTAATGGGGGCAAAAATCAGAAGCAAGAACCTGCCTATGGGGCAGATTTACTGCGCTTGTGGGTGTCGTCCGTCGATTACTCGGCAGATGTTCCCATTGGGCAAGGGATTTTAAAACAACTGGCGGATGCCTATCGCAAAATTCGCAATACGGTTCGCTTTTTACTGGGGAATTTACACGATTTTGATCCTAAATATCATGGGGTGTTAGATGACGATTTATCCAGTTTAGATCGCTATATGTTGCATCGCAGTGGGGAAGTGTTTGCCGAGATTACCGCGGCGTTTGAAGATTATGAGTTTTTCCGCTTCTTCCAAACGGTGCAGAATTTCTGTGTGGTGGATTTATCCAACTTCTATCTGGATGTTGCCAAAGATCGCCTCTATATCTCTGATGCTAATTCCTTACGGCGGCGCAGTTGTCAGACGGTATTAGCCATTATTGTGGAAAATCTTGCCCGCGCGATCGCGCCTGTGTTATCTCACACAGCCGAAGACATTTGGCAACATATTCCCTATCCCGTTCCCCACAAATCGGTATTTGGCGCAGGATGGCTTCCCCAAGAAAACTTCTGGAAAGATATCACTTTAGCCGAACAATGGTCACAACTGCGACAACTTCGCACAGAAGTGAATAAAGTATTAGAACAAGCGCGAACCGAAAAACTGATCGGGGCATCTTTAGAAGCAAAAATCTTGTTATATGTTCCTGATAGCGACTTCCGAGAAAGACTGGCAAAAATGAATCCCAGCGACTCTCTCGGAGAAGGCTTGCACGTGGATGAGTTACGCTATCTGTTCCTTGCTTCCCAAGTCGAATTACTCGATAGCCCAGAAGCTGCTCAAAATGCCGATTATCATTTAGAAACGGAAACGGCAACAGTGGGCATTGTAGAAGCAGACGGAGAAAAATGCGATCGCTGTTGGAATTATTCTACTCAAGTGGGAACATTGGAAGACCATCCTACAATTTGTGAACGCTGCAATGAGGCATTAGCTGGCAATTTTTA
>CAZTXK010000010.1:0-10511 GCA_964617275.1 uncultured Dactylococcopsis sp.
TTTCTTTCTCGGAAAAACTGGATCATTTTGCGATCTTGTCCTTGAATATGATGCACTAGCCATTGGTGGAGAAAGTGAGAGAGTTCCTTATTAACCACAGTAAATTCTTCGTTAACTTCAAGCTGATGGAGAACTTTACGAATTTTTGCAGTTAAACGATCATGAATTTGTTTATGTTGTTCATAAGCGGGATAACAATGTTCTTGCATCAAGTCTTCTTCCAATCTGAAATGAGCAACGGTATCTTGGAGTAAGGTTTCCAGTAACTCTTTAATAACTATTTGGTTATTAGGGATTAAAATGGCTTGCTGCAGCTTGATTACTAAATTAAACATCTCTTGATGCTGTTGATCAATTACTGGGAAGCCAGTTTCATATTCTTGAGACCACTGGGGAGTTGGCATACTTGAGAACAGTCTAAATTTAATGATTGATTAGTTTCAAGAGTCTATCTTAAACAACTTTCCAAGATTTGAAAACAATTTTTTTGTTGCTAAATGTTAAGTGTCCCAAGTTCTATCCGTGTCATTGATGAGAAAATTGCGGTTCTAATAAATTTTGCTCTCGAAAGAACTTAATCATTTTCTGATCTTGACCTTTGATATGGTGAATTAACCATTTGGTGAGAAAGTGAGATAATTCGACGGTAACAAAGCGATCACCATCTGCAAATTTTTCAGAAATTTCTTTGACTTCTTTCGTTAACTTATCATGAACTTTTTTATGTTCTTCATAAGCAGGATATCCTTGTTCTCGCATTAACGCTTCTTCCATCGTAAAATGCTCAACCGTATAAGTAATCATTTCGTCTAAGGTTTCTTTAATTACATCTTTGCCATGTCCCTCTGACATAGATTGATGGAGACGATTAATAATGTCAAAAAGGTGTTGATGTTGGTCGTCCACTTTACTAAAGCCAGTTTCATATTCAGGTCGCCAAAATGCTATTTTCATGGTTAGACTAGTTAGCTTATCTACAATTTTTATTTTAGATCAGATTACAGTGATCTTAATTCTGTAAAAATCCTGAATTAATAAAATTAAAACCCAACTAATGTCAATTTTGAAACTTTTTTAAACTTAAAATAAAAAACGTAAAGTTATCGTTATCATAGAGCTGTGTTTAACATTGAGTATCGAGGGGAAGCATGGAGTTTCTATCAGATTCAGTTGCACTATCACGGATGCAGTTTGCGGTAACGGCAATTTTCCATATGTTGTGGCCGGTTTTAACGACAGGGATGTCAATTTACTTAGTCGTAGTTGAGGGATTATGGCTAAAAACCCGTAACCCAGACTATTACTATCATGCCCGATTTTGGTCAAAGCTCTATGTCTTAAATTTCGGCATTGGGGTGGCTAGTGGCCTTCCCATGGAGTTTCAGTTTGGCACAAACTGGGCTCCCTTTTCGGAGGCTGTGGGAGACTTTTTTGGCAGCATTCTTGGGTTTGAAGCCTCCATGGCGTTTATGCTAGAGGCAGGCTTTCTCGGGATTATGCTCTTTGGTTGGGGGCGTGTTCCCGGGGTGATGCACTATATCGCGACAATTATGGTGGCGTTTGGGGCGAATTTATCAACCTTTTGGATTCTCGCTGCCAATTCTTGGTTACAAACCCCAGCCGGTGGAGAAATGGTAGATGGAAAATTTGTGGTGTCTGACTATTTCCAAGCCATTTTTAATCCGTTTATGGTGAATAGTGTTCTCCATATGTTTTTTGCCACCTTGGAGACTTCTTTATTTGTGATTGGGGGAATTAGTGCTTGGTATATTTTGAACCGTAATCAACGTTATCAAGCGTTTTTCACTCGTTCGTTTAAGATTGTGTTAGCTTGCGCGATCGCGGTTGCGCCCTTACAACTCTACATCGGACACCTCAGTGGCGAACAAGTCTATCACAAACAGCCCACGAAAATGGCAGCGATGGAAGCAAAATGGGAAACCGCCCCAGGTGGACAACCCGCAGATTGGAGTTTAGTGGCGATTCCCAACCCGAAAGCCGAACGCAATGACTGGGAAATTTCCATTCCCAATGGGTTAGGCTACATTCTAGAGTTTAAGAAAGACTTATCTGAACCGGTACAAGGTTTAAAAGAGTGGAAACCTGAAGATCGCCCCGGAATGGTAGGATTAATTTACTATTCGTTTCGGATTATGGTGGGAATTGGTTTCCTCCTAGCGGGATTAATGGGCGTGACGGTATTGCAATGGTTACGAGGAAAACTAGCAACCGTAGAAATTGCCAATCAAAAATGGTTACTCATTAGTTGGATGTTTGCCGCACCCTTGGGATATATTGCTATTGAGTCGGGTTGGATTGTCCGTTGTGTGGGGAGACAACCTTGGACAATGTACGAAGAAATTCGCACCGTTGATGCTGCGTCGAATCTTCCCCCCCAAGAAATTCTCACTTCTTTATTAGGGTTTACAGGGGTTTATAGCCTCTTATTTATTTCTGCCCTCTATTTTGGCAGTCGCATTATTCGCCAGGGCCCGAATTTTGATTTACCCTTACCACAAGGTCAATTTCAGGCGACTCCTGTTAAACCCACTCCAGATCGCCGCCCTGTGGAAAATTAAAAGGTTAAGGGGTTAACCAAGGCTCACTTACTTGCGTTAAGGTTCGAGCATCTTCAGCATTGAGTTGCCAACCTAAAGCACCAGCATTTTGTTGGGCTTGGTTGGCATTTTTTGCGCCTGGGATCGGAATTGTTCCTTGAGTGATCAGCCAATTTAAAGCGACTTGTGCGGGTGTTTTTTGATATTTGTCCGCTAACTGTTTTAATGTATCAATGACAGGAGAAATTTTATTCACCCCAGAAGACTTAAATTTGGGATCTAACCCTCTCGCGCCTGTGGGTTTTTCTTCTCCTGTGTATTTTCCCGTGAGTAAGCCTTGAGCAAGGGGACTATAGGCGATAATTTTTACGCCTAATTCTTGAGCGGTTTGAAAAGTGCCGTTGCTTTCAATTTTACGATTAAGCAGGGAATAGGGAAGTTGATTACTGACAAGAGGGATACCCTGTTTTTGTAGGTGTTCTTGGGCTTCTCGCATTTGCGCTGCTGAGTAGTTGCTGACTCCTACCGCTTGGATTCGCCCTTGTTTCACTTCTTCGGCAAGAGCTTTCATTAGGGTTTCTTGACTCATAAAGAAACTAAAAGGGGTATGGACTTGATATAAGGGAATACTCTCTACTTGCAAGCGTTCTAGACTGTTACTCACCGCTTCTTTCACCGATTGCGGGAAAACTCGCCAAGGTAGGGGGAAATATTTGGTCGCGATCGCGATTTCTCTGTCACTGGCTTGAGCAAAATTTCCTAATAAACGTTCTGATTCCCCAATCCCATAGACTTCGGCGGTATCAAACAGGGTAATTCCCGCCTCCACTGATGCTTGAAAAGCCGCTTGCACTTGGGTTTGGTCATATTCTTTCCCATAATCCCAAAATAGGCGATCTCCCCAAGACCAAGTTCCGACTCCCAAGGGGGTTACTTGGGGGCCATTGTTTCCTAAAGAGACGGTTTCAGGGGCAGTAGAACTGATATTCATTATGTTAGGGCTGATAACTTTTTTCTTAAATTTAGCAAAAAATTAATATTAGGCGACGGTGGCAAAAGTAACAGTGAAAGTTGTGCCTTCCCCGGGGCGAGAACTGACAGAAATATTGCCCCCCATTCCTTCGACAAGGGTTTTGACAATGGATAAGCCTAAACCGGTTCCCCCTGTGGTTCGGCTTCTAGCTTCGTCAACACGATAAAAGCGTTCAAAAATGCGACTTTGTTGGGCTAAGGGAATGCCCATACCGCGATCGCGCACTGATAAGACAGCTAATTTCTGTTTTCTCTCCAGAGTAATTGTAACTGTGTCTTCCGGTTCAGAATATTTAATGGCATTATCGAGAAGATTGAGGATAACTTGTTTGAGGCGATTCGTATCAACACAGACGTTTATCTCCTTAGCAGGGGGATAATAATCAATGGCGCGATCGTTATATTGTTTCGATAATTCAATGATTTGATCAATAAAGGCACTTAAAGAGACGGTTTCCAATTGAAACTGCATTTGACCATTATCGACTCGCGCTAGGGTCAATAAATCTTGTAATAACTGAATCGTGCGATCCGCTTCATTGGTAGCAATGGCGAGGGCTTCTTGTTGCGGTTCACTTAAGTTTTTGCCTCGTCTTTGCACACTTTGTAAATAACCCGAAACAATGGTTAAGGGAGTTCGTAATTCATGGGAAACATCACTCACAAATTGACGCTGTTGTTCCCAAGCTGTATATAAACGAGTTAACATTTCATCAAAGCGTTCCGCTAATTGTTGCACTTCTGTGGGAGCGCGATTGAGTTCGACTCTGGTTTCTCCTAAATGATCAGCCGAAATGCTTTCTGTCAACTGACAGATTCGACGTAGGGGAAGCAGCGATCGCGCGACATAAATTCCCCCGGCTATACTAATTCCCGCGATCGCCACAACAGTAGCCACGGCTAAATTTCTCATGACTTGCAGGAACATCACTTGTTCAGCATGAATATCTTGAACAATATAGAGATCGCCTATACTTTCACCATTAATCGCTAAGGAGCTGGCACAGAGCACCCAATAGCGTCCATCAACTTGTGAGAGGGTAACCCCAGGAAAGGGAAACTTTGCCGTCTTTGCAGGCACAGGAAGCGGTTGTGGCGTATTAACGCCGCCGGTTCGGGCAATAATCTCTCCTTGTTTATTTTCTACCCAGAGAAAAATATTATCCCGACTCAGATTTTCCACTGCTTTCTGGATTGCCTCGGGTTGGGGAAACATTTCTTGATAAATTTCCACATCTTCGGGAAGACGCTCCGCAAGATAGAGAACATTATCTTTATGCGCGGAAATCAGAATCCGTTGCATGGTCACTCCCAACCAAATGGCTAATCCTCCCATGCCGACAACGGATACCGTTGCAATTGCTAGAGTCAGTCGAAACCGCAGCGATCGCGGATTCCAAACCTGAAACCGAGCCTTAATTTTCTTTCGCCAAGAGGAGAGCAGCTTCATCGTGAGACACAATACCAATCATTACTGCTCTTAGGATAGCCTTGCATTCTGAGAAGACACTGAAGATCAGACTAATGCGCCATTAAAGCACACTATTTCTTAGCTTTACTTCTCCCAAGACCAAAGAGAGCTTTGTTCCCAGACTTCTCTTCTGCTACCTCCTCAGAATAGTAGCCTTGAGCATAGTAATAGTAGTAACTATCCGGTTCATCCGAGGGATTAACCCCATTAATCACCATTCCTAAAACGGATTGTCCTGAGCGTTGTAACATTTCTTTAGTGCCATCTATACTGGTGAGATCAGCAACACTAGGACGGACTACCAATAAAGTTCCTTGAGCCAGTTTACCAAGAAGGGCGGCATCCGCTCCCACAGCAATCGGTGGGGTATCCATTAAAACATAGTCGTAGGCTTGACTGCATTTATCTAACAAATCACGAAGGCGTTGCGACTCTAAAAGCGCGATCGGATTGGGTGGCGGTGCGCCAGCCGTTAATAACTCCAGATTCGGAGCTAGTTCTTTCGCCACTGTACTAATATCACTTTGATCCACTAAAACATTACTTAACCCCACAGAATTGGGTTCTTCCCAAACTTGGTGTTGACTAGGGCGACGCATATCCGCATCAATGATTAAAACGCGATTGCCTAACTCGGCTAAAGCCATTCCTAAATTAGCGGTAACCGTTGATTTCCCTTCATTGGGAACCGCACTGGTTAACACCATCACTTTTACCTTTTCATCAACCCGAGAGAACTTCAAGTTCGCCTGCAACATCCGAAATGCTTCACTCACAGCTGATCGCGGTTGATCCTGCATCGGTAGCATACCGGCTTGTTTTCCAAACAAAGGAATTGAACCTAACAAGGTGTAGCCCAACTGGTCTTTAATTTCTTGAACGGTTTTCAGGGTGCGATCGCGCGCATCAATAATCAGGGCTGTTGCGACTCCCAACATCGCCCCTAAAATTCCTCCTAGAGCTAAATTTAGAGCAATTTTAGGTGAAATGGGATTATTTGGAATCTTTGCTTGTTCAACAACCCGAGCATTGGCTTGGGTTTGATTTTCCGCAATTTGGACTTCCTGCAAACGCTGTAAGAGAGCTTCAAATGTTGATTGGGAAGCCTCTAACTCTCGTTGGAGTTGTCGCTGACGTTGTTCAAGTTGCGGTAAAGTTGCTTTTCGGTTTTGATATTGCTGTTGTTGTTCTCTTAAGCCTTCAATTTTACTTTGTTGGGCTGCATAATTGACCTGAGCATTAACGAGGTTTTGCACCAGATCAATTTTGAGCTCGCTGAGTTGGAGATTAAAATCCTCGCTAATTTTCTCGGCTGGAAGTTCCTCTTGTAAAACTTGATTAACTCGCTGCTCTAAAAGACTCGCTAAAGCCTCCTGATTTTCTTCTAAATTTTTAATTATTGGGTGATTCGGTTGGTAGCGGGCGCGTTTACTCGCTAGTTCCTGCTCTAATTCTTGATACTTTGTCAATACGTTTTGCACAGCGTCTGAATCACTTAAAGAACTTGCCACCATCGCCTGTTCAGGTGGCAATCCTAACTTTTGGGTTAATTGTTCAATCCTAGTTTTGGCATCATCTAGAGAGGCTTGAGCTTGAATAATTTGTTGATCAAGTTCTGATAAAATTTCGACAGTTGACTTTGCCTCCTCTGATAAGGCAATGACATTATTTTCTTCTTTAAATTCCCGTAGTTTTTCCTCTTGCTCCTGTAAGTTTTTTTCAGTTTTGGGAAGCTGTTTTTCAATAAACTTGCGTTCTGCAGTTGCCTCAGAACGGTTCACGGAGACATTATTTTCCCGATAAACCGCCATCAATTCATTAACCACCTTCGCCGCTTCTTCAGGATCAGGGCTATCATAAGAGATTTGCAAAATATCTGTATCTCTTAAAGGCTCAACAGTTAAGTTGCTCAGAAGACTGCCACTTTTTAAAACTTCTCCTTCCTCATTGCGTAACTCTAAGCGATCAATCACCTGCTGCGCGATGGGAGAGGATTTCATGATTTCAATTTGGTTAGCCAATTTATTTTCTTGTTGCGGTCTCCCATCTAACCCCGGTAGGGAAATTGATTCACTATCATTCCCCTGATGTAATAATTTGGCTTTGGCTTGATAAATCGGATCTTGTTGTAAAGAATAGGCGGCGGCTAACCCGACGCTGGAAGCAAATACTAACACTGCATAAAACCAACGCCGTTTCAGCGCCATCCAGTATTGTTGCAGGTCAATATAATCTTCTTGATCAACTGCCGCTGTCGATTCGTTGACAGAGGCATTAATAGAAGAAGCTGGTAAGTTTTGTTCAGACTGCATAGCAAATACCTTGTGCCATTTTGAAGAAATGAGGTAATGAGGGAGGAGTAATTTACATTGTATGTTACCTCACCTTATTCTTGCTGAGGAATTTTATTTAAATTCAATTTTATTTTAAAGAAACCCTCTCCTTGACTGGAGAGGGTCAAAGATCTTAGCGAGATAAGTTAATCTTAATCACTTAAGCAGTTGTTACTTCTTCCACAGGACGGATGCTAACTTTCCGACGGCTTTTGCCATAGCGGTCATAGGTTACGACGCCATCAACTAAGGCAAATAGGGTGTCATCGTTACCACGACCAACATTAACGCCAGGGTGAACTTTCGTTCCCCGCTGACGGACTAAAATATTGCCAGCGCGAACCACTTGACCGCCAAAACGCTTAACACCTAGACGTTTTGAATTAGAATCCCGACCGTTGCGGGTACTGCCTGTTCCTTTCTTATGAGCCATAATTTCCTCTCTATTTTTTGTCCTATTCTATTTTGGGATAGTCTAAACCACTTCTGGGGTTACTGCTTCTGGTTCAGTTTCAGCTTCGGCAATGACTGATCCATTAAGGCTAATGGAATTAATCATGACGCGAGTTAATTCCTGACGGTGTCCTCGCTTTTTGCGATAGTTCTTCTTCGGTTTCATTTTATAAACTAGAACCTTCCGTCCTCTCAGGTGACTCATTACCGTTCCTTCCACAGTTGCCCCTTCAATGTAAGGCTGACCGACTGTGATTTCACCGTCATTATTAATTAATAACACTTTATCGAAGGTATAGTTGCCTTCTTCGTCAACGGGCAAACGGTTGAGGTCATAAAAAGAACCCGGTTCAACTTTGATCTGGGTACCGCTTGCTTCTACAATTGCATAACTCATGGTCTAGATTAATCCTTAAACATGCCGTACAGGTAGCGAAGTCTTCGCTTTTGCTGTTGTCTGACCTGGTCCGAGCAGGAGACACAGTCCTTTATTCTATTTCAAAATTAAGCTAACTGCAAAAAAAACTAAGGGAGATCTTCTCTCCCCTAGTAAAATTCATTTTTAAGCTTTAATACGCTGACAACTACGATTGCAGTTGTGGTGCATATTGTTCTTTTTCTGGAATCTCGGTATATTCGGAAAGAATCTGACGGAACTCATCGCCATCAATGGTTTCTTTTTCGATGAGTAAATCCACTAATCGGTCAATGGGAACGCGGTTATCCCGAATAAGTTTACGGGCATTTTGGTGACATTGTTCCACAATTTCTCGCACTTGGGCATCAATGCGGGAAGCAATTTCTTCAGAATACTCAGATCGATTGGTTAAGCCACCGCCGAGGAAAACTTCGCTACTTTGACTTTCCAAGGACATGGGACCGAGATCGGACATTCCAAAGCGGGTTACCATTTGTCGCGCCATGGCGGTTAGTTGTTGTAAGTCACCGCCAGCGCCAGAGGTTACTTCGGCATCGCCAAAGACTTCTTCTTCGGCGGCTCGACCGCCTAATGCGCCCGTGATTCGTGCTTTAAGCTGCGATCGCGATACCAAAGTTTGCTCTTCACTGGGTGTAAACCAAGTTAACCCTTGGGCTTGTCCGCGAGGAATTAAGGTAACTTTCTGAACCGGATCGTGTTCTTTAACTAAGGTACCGATGATGGCATGACCCACTTCATGGTAAGCAATTAACCGCTTACTCTTGCTATCCACTAAGGGTGTTCCTTCCATACCGGCAACCACCCGATCTACAGCATCATCAATTTCAGCTAGGGTAATTGCATCTTTACGACGACGGGCGGTAAGAATCGCCGCCTCGTTAAGAAGGTTGGCTAAATCAGCCCCGGTAAAGCCAGGAGTCCGTCGGGCAATGGATTCTAAAGAAACATCAGGGGCTAACTTTTTGTTACGGGCATGAACATTAAGAATGGACATCCGTCCTTTGACATCAGGGGCATCAACGCTGATCTGACGGTCAAAGCGCCCCGGACGTAACAGGGCTGTATCTAGAACATCTGGGCGGTTGGTCGCGGCAATGATAATAATACCGGTATTGCCTTCAAAACCGTCCATTTCGGTTAATAACTGGTTTAGAGTTTGTTCCCGTTCGTCGTTGCCGCCGCCGATACCAGCGCCACGTTGACGACCGACTGCGTCAATTTCATCAATAAAGATGAGACAGGGAGCATTTTCTTTCGCTTTTTTGAAGAGGTCACGCACCCGAGATGCACCAACCCCGACAAACATTTCCACAAATTCCGAACCAGAGATGCTAAAGAAGGGAACACCCGCTTCTCCAGCAATCGCTTTTGCCATTAGGGTTTTTCCGGTTCCAGGGGGTCCAATTAAAAGTGCGCCTTTTGGAATTTTCGCCCCAACTGCGGTAAAGCGTTCAGGTTGCTTGAGGAAGGTAACCACTTCTTGCAGTTCTTCTTTGGCTTCATCTACGCCGGCGACATCATCGAAAAGAATACCGGTTTTGGCTTCCATTTGGAAACGAGCGCGAGATTTACCAAAGTTCATGGCTTGTCCGGGACCACCGCCACCGTTGTTGGAACGACGGAATAAGAAGAACAATGCCCCAATCAGTAACACAGGGAAGATTAGGTTGCCTAATAAGCCCCAAATTGCGCCGCCATCACCGTTATCATGGGAATCGAGTTCCACACCGGATTGTCGCATTTTACTGATTAACTCGGGAGAGTTTTCAGGGAGATCCACGCGATAACGTTGGACGCTTCCACTGAGTTGAGGATCATTGGCTTCCACGATCGCGGTTCGACCGTTATCATAAAGATCAACGGCTTGCACTCGGTCTGATTCCAAATACTCTAGGAAACGACCATAACTCAACCGTGTATTAGCTGTATTGTTGCCATTGAGTTCCCCAGCGTTGGGAGAGAAAGTTCCCTGCCAGAGAAAAAAGCCAACCACTAAAATTGGTAATGTCCAGAGTAGAATTACCCGCCAAGGTAGTTTCATTTTTTAAGTCCTTTGTGTGTCTAACAATAATGCTTAGGTCAATTGTTTTTACCTTTTCTTCTTCCTTGGGGAGGATTTTGAAAGGTTTAATAGGTTTCTATTTTATTTTTCGACTATCTTTACTTAACTTAACATATTGTTTAGACTATCATCAACGCACGTTTTTTCAGGAAACGCAGCTTTT
>CAZTXK010000010.1:10611-22573 GCA_964617275.1 uncultured Dactylococcopsis sp.
CATATTGTTTAGACTATCATCAACGCACGTTTTTTCAGGAAACGCAGCTTTTATCCGATAGCTTTTGTCTAAGCTGTTGTCATCTCAACCGAAATTAGCGATCGGCATTAAAGATTTGTTCGACGGTTAAATCTAAGTTAGGAAAAGCGGAAGATGCAATGAGATCATTCCCCTGAAATTGTTTCACTTGATATTCTCCATCTACCAATTGATAGATGGAAAGGGTTGGTTGCTTGGGATTACCAATAAAGCGTTTTTCGCCTAACCCAAGATAGTCAACAATCCAATATTCTGCAATTCCCATTTCTTCATTATCAGCAACCTTCAAACCATAATCATCCCGCCAGTTTGTGCTGACTACTATAGCGATGTTCTGAGTTTTCGGGATACCACGTAACACACTCATCAAAGCTGACTGTTTTTCGTTGAGCTTCAATCATAATTAGTGGGGAACAGTTATCAGTTTACACAGCACGGTAAAGCGATTGAATTAGAGATATTGTTATTTATTTTATCGTGCTAGTTTCAGCAATGGTGATTCTTCACATTGGGGTTAATTTGGCAACCTTAGGTGTTGTTTATAATAGAACCGATGTTAAGAAATGTTTGAATTGTGGTACGATGTTACAGGATTATGAGCGCGATCGCGCTACTTCTAGCCCCATTACTTCGTGGCTAAATGATTTTCGAGCAAGCATTCCCAACTGGATTCTGGTTCTATTAATTTTTCCTCTGATTATTCTCGACGGCTGGCTATTTTTAGTTTTAATTGACTATTTTAATCAGTTAATTACAACTTTTATCGCTGCCACATTACTCGCATTTTTATTAAATTATCCCACTCAAGTCCTAGAAAAATTCAAAATCAGACGTAGCTACGCAGTGCTAATTATCTTTTTTACAACCATTATTATTTTGGGGTTAATTGCACTTTTCAGTCTTCCTTGGTTCATTGATCAATTTGAAAAATTCCGTAGTCAAATTCCGATTTGGATCGACTCTTCAGAATCCCAAGTAGAACAATTAGCTACTATTTTCCAAGTTAACTTTAGTGATTGGAATAATGATTTACAAAGAACCCTTAAGACTCAAATTCAATTATTTCTGAAAAGCTTACCCAATTTAGCTTTAGGAACAGTGGGAAATTTCTTACAGATTTTCTTTATTTTAGTGCTAACGGTTTTTCTGGGCATATTTTATAAAGGGTTATTAGAAAATACTGTCGAAACATGGTTTCCGAATACCAGTCCACAGGTGCTGCGATCGCTGCGGAGAAATTTTAATAGTTACGTCATTAATCAATTCACCCTTGGTATTTCACTAACTGCTTTTATGATTCCGACATTTTGGTTTCTTAATGTTCCCTTTTATTCACTATTTGCCATCATAATTGGTATTATGGGATTAATCCCGTTTGGCGCAATTTTAACAATATTTCTAATTGGATTTTTGTTAAGCTTAAAAAGTATTTGGTTAGGCTTAAAAGTTTTGGTTGTTGCTATGATTATTGACCAAATTATTGAAAATACAGTTACCCCCCGTCTGTTAGGAACTTTAACAGGACTTAATCCAATTGTGGTGCTATTTTCCCTCATGGTTGGAGCAAGAATTTCAGGCTATTTAGGGGTATTAATCGCTGTTCCGATTACCGCAACGATTAAAAGCACCCTAAGATTATTATCACAAAAAAGCGCTGTCTCCTTAGAAGAGTCTCCAATGGAAAATTACTAATGATTTAACTAAATGACTACTGGCGTTTCTATTATTATTCCCACCTTCAATGAAGCTAAATCTATCGAATCAACTCTTAACTATCTTCAGGTTTTAGAACCAGCTGCAAAAGAAATTATTATCGTTGATGGGGAAAGTCAGGATGTAACTTTTTCCCTAATTCAAGACTTTATCTATCATAAGTCTCTTCCCTCAGTTATTAAGTGTATCAGCACCTCGCCTAGCCGTAGTCAACAAATGAATAAAGGGGCGAAAATTGCCACAGGAGAGTATTTATGTTTCCTTCATGCTGATACTTATGTCCCTCCTGATCTGATCACAGTTATTCATAATACCCTTTTGGATCAGGTAATTGCTGGGGGTGGATTTATTTCGATTATGCGTGGTGAATCTTCCACTCGTTGGGGCATTTCTTTACATAATTTTCTCAAAACTTATTATACGCCTTTACTTTTTCGCCCTCATTTATTCTTTACTAAAGGATTACGCATCTTATTTGGCGATCAAGTTATCTTTTGTCGTCGTCAAGACTTTCTTAATTGTGGCGGTTTTGATGCGAATCTTCCAATTATGGAGGAAGCCGATTTATGCTTGCGTTTATGTCAGTATGGTCGCATTAAACAAATTAATCGCATTGTTGAGTCTTCAGATCGTCGCGTAGCAAAATGGGGGGCATGGAAAGCGAATTTCATCTATTTAATGATTGGTTTTCTGTGGGGAATGGGAGTTTCTGGAGAGTGGTTAAAACAGTTTTATGATGAGATTCGCTAGTTAAATATTATGGAATTTAAAAACATCCCCTAATGTAGGACAATAAGTTTCTAAGCCAAATGTTTTAGGATTGACAGGATTTTTATGACTGAAATGTCGATATTGCAGACAAAATTTATCCCATTTTGCCATTTCAATGCGAAAGATAACAATCAAAATATTTGCCAGCATGAGGGATAAAGGAATGCGGAAATAAATCCGTTTTCCAAAATACTGACAAAGGGTTTCAATTAAATCATTCGCAGTAATTCGAGCACTTCCTAAAACTAATTCTCGGGTGTCGCTTGAGGGATTTTGAATTAAATCATGAATGGTAATTGCAATATCTTTACCGTGAATAAAATGGAAACTACCATCAGCTTTAAACCAACGGGCTAGATTTACCCATTTTGCTACCTCAGGAAGCCCAGCGGAAACGTGAGAGTAGGGTTTATTGTCATCGCCTCCTAAAACCAGTGTCGGGAAAACAATACTTAATTTAGAAGCAAGGGAATGTTCTTTTATTCGGAAATAACATTCATATTTAGAACGAATATACTCAGTTCCCAGTTCTCCTGCTTGTGGCAATGGTTGATGATAATAGTCGAGAATACTGGCGGTAGAAAAATAGATAATTTGTTGGCAAGTATTACTATCTAATAAATCTAATAATTCTAGATTTTTCTCAACATTAATCCTAAAGGTTTCCTCTTTTCCTCCCCAAATTGTTGCAGCAAGGATGGCAATATCAATGCTTTTTAGCAAGTCTTTAAACTCATGGATATGTTCTAAATCCCCTTCTAGAATATGAATTCCCGTTTGCGAAGCATAGGCGGAACCTAATCGCGCTTTCGGATTAAACTGAACTTTTTCGGGATTTCGCACTAAAAAAAACAGTTCATGATCGCTATTTTTAATTAATTCTTCAGCAATATAATGACCAATACAGCCACTACCACCGGTAATAAAAATTCGCATTCCTAATGAGTTATTTTGTCTGCCAACGATCACTGTCTTCTACTACGTCACGAGGCTTGTCACTTCTTCCCAGGGAATAGGCTTTTCTCCGTTAGCAATACTTTCAGCGATCGCGTTTCTTGCTTCAGCTAAATCTAGGCAATCTTCCAACACTTCTGGATCAATAATAGCCAGCTTTCCTTGTTCAAGGTGGTTCATTAATTCTGAGACTGATAAATCGAAATCAGCCGCAATTTCTTCAATACTTCTACGGGGATTAGTTGCATCAATCATTGGAATCAGAAGCAATTTTTTTGAACTTTGTCTTATAGCAATCCTAAATCAGTTGTAAATTTTTACCTAGGATCCCCCCTTTAATTCCCCACTTACAAAGGGGGGTTAGGGGGGATTAAACCTATAACTGCTTCTTACAAATCAGATCATATTGCTATATATTTTACCGAGGTGAGAAGAACTCACCCATCTAACTTAATTCTAAATCAATGACTCAGCTTGTTTTGCCACCTCAAAGAAATGTCTGACATTATCTTCAGGTGTTCCGGGTAATACCCCATGACCTAAGTTTAAGATATGTCCGCGGTTTTCTCCTTTGCGGATTGTTTCTAAAACGCGATCGCGAATGAAATCCTGCGATCCAAATAAAACGCCGGGATCAACATTTCCCTGCACTTTCGTCTCTTTCCCTAAGCGTTGTCTGCCTTCGGCGAGATCCACTGTCCAGTCTAAACTAATAATATCAAAGCCTGTTTTTCCCATCCGCTCTAAAACCCCAGCACTGCCGCTAATATAGAGAATTAAGGGAGTATCGGGATGAGTTTGTTTGACTTGTTCAACGACTCGTTTTTGGTAAGGTAGAGCAAAGGTTTCGTAATCTTGAGGGGAAAGTTGTCCCGCCCAAGAATCGAACATCTGGACAACTTGTGCGCCGCAGTCGATTTGATACCGAACATACTGCGCGATCGCGTCAGCCACTTTTCCTAAAAAGGTATGTAATAACTGAGGCTCTTGAAACGCCATCCCTTTGATATTAGAATAATTCTTAGACGTTTGACCTTCAATGGCATACGCCGCTAATGTCCAAGGCGCACCCACAAACCCTAACACAGTGGATTGATTCCCCACTTCTTCTCGCAGGGTTTTCAAAATGGTTTTAATAAAGGGGAGAGAGGCTTCGGGATCAAGAGGATGCATTTGATCCACTTGGGCTTGGGTACGAATGGGCGGATCAATCACAGGCCCCTTATTTTCGATAATATCAAAATCAATGCCAATGCCGGGAAGAGGGGTTAAAATGTCGGAAAAGAGAATCACCCCATCAGGCTTAAACGCTCGCCAGGGTTGCAGAGAGATTTCAATGGCGAGGTCGGGATTCTCGGAGCGTTCCCGAAAACTGGGGTATTTATCCCGTAAGTCGCGATATTCTTTCATGTAGCGTCCGGCTTGACGCATCATCCACACGGGTGGACGTGATACACTTTCCCCACGGGCAACTTTTAAAAGGGAAGGAAGTTCTTGCTGACTTGCCATAGATGGTTCTTAATTTCTGAATATTATAAGCGCAATCGTTAGCTTATCATTTTGTTTTCAGGAATTGTTACTCTTCCCCGAAAAATGCAAAAATCTGATATGTTATTGGTTATTGGTTATTCGTTATTGGTTATTCGTTCATTGGGTAACTGGTAACTGGTCACTGGTCACTGATTACTGAGTAGTGTTGATTGATCATGGTGGGTTGAACCTTGTCAGAATCTCTTATCCAAGCCGTTGAAAACGCGAGTTCTCCTGATGAGTTAGTGCAAGCGGTGTGGGCGTTAAGTCGTAGCCAGTCAGAGGAAGCGATTCCCACTCTGATTCAGGTGTTAGGCTTTAATAACCCCGGCGCGGCGATCGCTGCGGTAGAAGGCTTAGTACAATTAGGAGATGTCGCTGTCCCGATTTTAATTCGAGACTTGGACGGTTATGATTATGGAGCAAGGGCGTGGGCAATTCGGGCGTTATCAAGGATTGCTCATCCGGATGCACTAGACATTTTAACCGAAGCAGCTGCCCATGATTTTGCGCTCAGTGTCCGTCGCGGGGCGGCGAAAGGGCTAGGGGACTTACGTTGGGAAAAGTTGCCTCCAGAGGCAAGAGAAGCTGCCCAGAGAAAGGTTTTAGAAACCCTGAAGCAAGTGGCAAAAGATGAGGAATGGATTGTTCGGTATGCCGCGATCGTGGGGTTAGAGTCTTTAGCCAAGCAGGGGTTAACCGAAGAGATTAAAGCGTTTTTACAGGAATTAGAGAGAGAAGAGAAAGATTTAACAGCGCGATCGCGCCTTCGTCTAGTTTTTCAAAATTAATTGCTAACAGAAACTAATTCATCTCTAGCAAGGAATATGATCTCATTCTTTAATGATAGCTGCCCTTTTCCCTCCCTCCTTACCTCATTGATAAAGGGGAGATTTAAAAATAATACCATTTCTAAAAATTGGCACTACGATCCGATCCCCCCAAGGGTTCCCCCCTTTCAAAGGGGGGTTAGGGGGGATTCCCTTAATAAGGGGAGCGAAGGGGGGATCTCCTGTAACTTAAGTTTTCAGAATTGGGATAAACAATTATTACAATTTCTTTTCTCTACAGCGAGCTTTCTGTTGCTTTCGATTCCAGCTTCCGCCGCAGAAACCGTTTATGTCTCGTTAGGATTACTGGAAATTTCGGTTTCGGTCGAATCTCTAGAAACATATGCCCAAGAGGGAACAATTACGCCAGAGTTAGGAGCATATACTCGCTATTTAAGTTCCCAACAAAAAGAGAGATTGCAAGAAATTTTAACGGTTCCTGCCGAATTAGATACGATCGCGATCGCGCAGTTTCTCTATTCCCCGCAAGGGGAAACAATTTTGAGACAATTTGGAGAAATTATTGACACCAAAAATCGTCAGGGGGGATTCTATGCAATTCGCGCCGGTCTCATTTTAGCTGCCGCTGATGAAGAAGGATTAACCTTACTGAATTTTCTTCGACAGTTTCCCACCAACGGATTACGGATTAATTCCGGTCGGGGATTTGAATTGGTCAACCAATTAAGCCGTTTTATCAAAGAAACCGAAAGAGCCGTTACGCTCATTGAAGCAAAATCTCAAGCTGCTGCTGCTTTATCCTCACAAGAGCCGTTATTTCTCGGTGATCTTCAATCTTCTGGAGAAATCCCCTTTCAAGTGCAAGAGATTCAACTATTGGATAGAAACCGTGATGTTTTACCCGAGCATTTCCGTTTTACCTCCCAGCGTAAAATTTTAGCTCGACTGTATCAACCGCAGACTTCACAGCCTCCACCCCTAATTATTATCTCTCATGGACTGGGCTCTGATCGTGATACTTATGCTTATCTTGCCGAGCATCTAGCCTCTTACGGTTTCGCCGTTGCCACCATTGAACACCCCGGAAGTAATTTGCGTCAATTACAATCCTTGATGATGGGCTTAAAAGAGGAAGTGAGTCCCCCTGAAGAATTGATTAATCGTCCCCTTGATGTCAAATTTTTGCTAGATCATTTAGCGCGGAATTACGGAAGCAAAATTGATACTAATAATGTGGGAATGATCGGTCAATCTTATGGCGCTTATACCAGTTTGGCAGTCGCTGGGGCAAATATTAATTATTCTGCCGTAGCTAGGCGTTGTAATAACCAAGAAACAGCTACCATCTTAAATTTTTCTTTTTTATTACAATGCCAACTCACTCGTCTTCCCAAACATGACTATGACTTCTATGATCCTAGAATCAAAGCAGTTTTTGCCATGAATCCTTTGACAAGCACCATTTTTGGCAAAGCTGGAATGGCATCCATTGAGATTCCTACTTTATTATTAACCGCAAGTGACGATACAGTTACCCCTGCTTTAACGGAACAAATTCAGCCCTTTACTTGGTTAGAGTCTCCGAACCGATATTTAGTCTTACTCAAAGAAGGAACTCATTTTTCCGCAATTCCTGTTGCTAAAGAAGAGGCGATTCCAGTTCCCAAGGATGCAATTGGGCCCAATCCTGAAATTGCTCAAGGTTACATTAAATCCCTGACTACTGCTTTTTTCAAAACTCATCTGGCTCAAAAAAAAGAGTATCAAACTTATCTCAGCCCCAATTATACGCAAGAAATTACCCAACCTTTAATGCCCCTTTTCTTAATTGAGCGTTTCACCTCGGAAGAACTCCCGAATTAGTTACTAGTTCCCTTAATCGGTGCAACTTCTTCTAACCGTTTTTCCCATGCTATAGCTTCACGTTTCGCATTTTGCACAAAGGGAGACCAACTAATTAATTTAATGATGATTTGATTGAGCCAAGAAAACGGAAATTTCATGGGACGTACAACATCAACAAATAAAACCACTCGAATTTCATCGCTCTCATTCCAAGCCTCATGGGGAAGGGTATCATCAAAGACTAAACTTTTCCCTTCTTCCCAAGAGCGTGTTTCATTTCCGACTCGGATTTGACACCCTTTTTGAGGCACTTTTAAAGCAAGATGGTAACGCAAAACTCCTTTATAAGGCCCTCGATGTTCGGGAATATGTTTATGAGGGAAAAGGATGGAAAAAAAGGCGGTTTTCATCCCGGGAATTTTCTCGATTAGCTCAGTGGTTTTAGGACATCGCTGGCAATTTTGTTCGGCTTTAAAACCATAGCCATAAAAGAAAAAAGTCTTCCATAGATTATCACTGCTAATGCGATACTGATCGGCTGAAATCTGTTGAAAATTCGGAAGCTGTTCCACAATTTCTAGCAACTCATCCAGTTCTTGGCGAATTACTTTCCAGTTATCCTCAAGTTCAGTTATCCAAGGAAATTGATTGCACTCTAGAAATGGTTGATTCTCCACTAATGAGTGACGAGCAATCTTGTTTTCTAGTAATGATACTAACTTCTTGCCCCAAGCCGTTAGGAGATGGCGAGGCTTATAGCTTTGTTGTGACGTTGATGGGTCAGTGGGTAAAGAACGATTTTCGAGGCGATTACTCATCAAGTTAAAAAAACGAAGTTGTTGTCTGGTATTGAATTATAGTATAAGTGGGTGTTCAAGTTAAGTCATTACGATAATGTCGGAAAGAAAATGGTGGGTCTTACAATGGCTCGATTTACTAGAAAAGTATCGCTTTAAAAAGCGTTTAGAACGCGGTCGCAATTACGCCCGAGAAGGAAATATCCTTGCGATTAATTTTGAAGGGGCGAAAGTAACCGCACAAGTGCAAGGAACAGCCGAGGAACCTTATCATCTCTCGATTAAGCTCGCATCCTTTAGTGATGAAGATTGGCAGTATATCATTCAAAGTTTAGCCGAAAAGGCGATCTTTTCCGCGCAATTATTGGCTGGAGAAATGCCAGATAATATTGAAGAGGTTTTTATTGCTAATGGTTTGAGTTTATTTCCCTTTTCTCTGTCTGATGTGGATTCTCGCTGTAATTGTCCTGATCCGAAAAACCCTTGTAAGCATATTGCTGCCGTTTATTATGAATTGGCGGATCGCTTTAGCGAAGATCCTTTCGTGTTATTCCAGTTGCGAGGACGAACCAGACAGGAAATTCTCGCGGCAATTCGAGAACTGCGTCAAGAAGAGGCAACCACAGAAGTTGTCGGGGAGACAGATGCTGATGATCTCGAAACGGAAGAAGTGATTGAGGAACTGAGTGAGGGAACGGTTAATTTAGAGGAGTTTTGGGAATATAATGAACCATTAGATTCTTCTCTATTGCACATCACAGGAGATAGCGATCAAACTGTGTTAGAAGTCTTAGGAGATTTTCCGCTTCCCGGTACAGAATCCCAAGCAGTGAAACAATATTTACAACAAGTACAGAAACAAGTTTATTCGGAAGTGGTCCACCAAGCCAGTCCGTAACGTTGGATGGGTTGGTGGGCTTGATCGCTAAACTGAACCCGAATTTTATATTTTCCTGTTTCGGGAACTTCACAGAAAATGTGTTCCACACTATCTACCTTACTGGTAGAAGCGCAATGATGAGCTTGGGAAAAGGTTTCTCCTTCGGGAATTAAAAAGAGGTCAAGGTTATTTAAGCCGCGATCGCGCAACTTTTCTCCCTGATCAAATCGACCATTCTGATTGTCGTCTTCAAGTTCCACAAACCGATTCCAAGTTAAAGTGACGGTGGCGTAACTCCCTGCTTTTAAGGGACTCTCTAAGCGGTAGTCTTGATGGGAATTAGCAATCACTTGGTTATAATCCCACCCCATGCTAGGCACAACTGTCTCCGGTTGCCATTGTCCGGCACTAAACTGTTGGTAAGCCCGATAGGCATTGAGATGTCCGGCTCCGAGTTGTAAATCTAAGGGTTTGTCTGGATTGTTGTAAGCATTAGACTCCAGCCAAGTCTGATTTTGTTTCCCGCGCAAGGTGCGTTTTTGATCGGTGCTGATTTTATCGGCAGAATTGAGGAGAACGGCTTTCATGACTTCCTGACGACGAGCCGCTAAACTCCAAGAAAGTGCCTTATCAGGAAAGTTTTGTAAAACGCGATCGCTGTATTCTTGTAATAGAGCCACGACACCAGTAACATGAGGGGCGGCAAAACTGGTTCCTGTGACTTCCACCGTATCCTGTTCAGGGTGATGGACACTAATCACACTACCGGGCGCAACTAAACTCACCCCACTGCGTCCTTCCGTATTAATTTCTTGCTCAATCAGCCGTCGCCCAATTCCCCTTGGTTCTCCACTCAAATTTGAGAATCCCACCTTATTATAAGTGTCATGATCACGGAAACTATAGGCGACCGTAATGCCATTATATTGGTCTGTGGGAAGGGGAATTCCCCCTTGTCCTTGGTTTCCAGCGACCACGTATAAAACATTATGCACTCGCGCTGACCAATCAACACATTTGGTTAGTAAAGCCTGTCCGTCTAATTTGGGATTATCTCGGGAATCTCCTTCTAAGGAGTCGCCATAACTGAGATTAATTGCCCTGATATCGCCCCCATTTTGGAAGGCGGTATGTTGGAGAGCAAGACACTGTTTGGGTTGTCCTGCTTGACGAAGGGATCCCACCGCCGTACTATAAAGCTGGGCTTCTGGGGCAACTCCTTTTAATCCCTTCTGTTGAGAGACCATGACCGTGGCAACCATGATCGCATGGGGATCAATAGCTTCGTTAGGATTGGCGGCGCGATCGCGCTTAAAAACCTCGGCAACGTCTAAAGGATAATTCTCACTTGCGGCTTTATCCCAACCAAACTTTGCCACTCTCCCGATTTCCACTTGTCCAATGGCAATTTTTCGCCCCAATAAATGGTAAGGGGCTTGTTGCAAACGGCGAGCATTAATGCCATTTTTCCCAACAGAATGTTCTAAAGCGATTAGGGGCGTAATGACAAAACATCCCCCAATTGCACTAAGCATAGCAACGAAAGTTCGGTTCATTTTGGACGAAAAAAAGGGATTAATGATAAAGTTTTTGTTAAAATTGAGACAATAAATATAAAAACATATTGAGGATTGCTCAAAATGAGCCAAAAACAAACGGTTATTGCTCCTTCTATTTTATCTGCTGACTTCAGTCGTTTAGGAGAGGAAATTAAAGCAGTGGATCAAGCTGGGGCAGATTGGATCCATGTGGATGTCATGGATGGGCGTTTTGTGCCTAACATCACCATTGGCCCCCTCGTCGTTAATGCCCTTCGCCCTCTCACCCAAAAACCCCTCGATGTTCACTTGATGATCGTCGAACCGGAAAAATATGTAGCTGATTTTGCTCAAGCCGGGGCGGATATTATTTCTGTTCATGCTGAACACAATGCCTCTCCTCACTTACACCGCACCTTACAGTTAATTAAAAATGAAGGAAAACAAGCGGGTGTGGTTTTAAACCCCGGAACGCCCTTAGAACTCATTGATTATACCTTAGAACTCTGTGATTTAGTGCTAATTATGAGTGTTAATCCCGGGTTTGGCGGACAGAAGTTTATTCCCTCCATTGTTCCCAAAATTCGTCAATTACGCCAAATCTGCGACCAACGGGGACTTGATCCTTGGATTGAAGTAGATGGCGGCTTAAAAGGGAATAACACCTGGCAGGTTTTAGAAGCCGGTGCAAATGCCATTGTCGCTGGTTCGGCGGTATTTAAAGCGGATGACTATGCTAGCGCGATCGAAGGAATTCGCAACAGCAAGCGTTCCGAACCCGAATTAGCCACGGTTTAAACCTCATCCAGTGATCAGTAATTTACTTTACTGGTCACTTATCTAATGCCAAAATCAACTTAACAATTCAGTGGGATGCCCCACTTTTTTTATAGTTCTGCACTGGAGATAATTTGATGAAAGATATTAGTGTTACAGTTAATGATCAAACTTACCACGCTCGCTACGAGGTAAAAGATGGGATGATGAATGTTTATTTTGAAGACGGTAATAACAGTAAATCAGAAGCGGTTGGTTCCGCCGAAGAACCCGCCTTGGCGAAAGTCTTACTCACAGAAATGGTGATAGAAATGCTTAAAAATTAGC